>CBESNZ010000204.1:0-6434 GCA_965531045.1 uncultured Acidimicrobiales bacterium | reverse complement strand
AACGGATTCTCTCACGACGGGCGACGCACCAGCGGACGCGACGGTTCGCTGCCTACCCCGTGGGATGCAGGTTGTACTTGTCGGGATCGGTCACGAAGTCGGCGTGACCGTACATGTCGAGCAGGTCGGCGATTCGGGCGTTGAGGCGCCGGTCGACCCACCCCGACACGATCGGCAAGCGCAGGCCGAGGTTGTACGAAGCCGTCTTGGCGAACACGACTGCCCCCGCCATCGCGGCGGCCACCTTGTCCATCGGGGAAAACGTGATACCGATCGACGCGGCCCGACTCGAATCGCCCGCGAGGAAGCTGTTGATCAGCACGAACCGGGAGAATCCGTTCTCGAGCCAGCTGTGGATCCGCCCTCTCACCGTGGAGCGGTCGAAAAGGTCGGCGTCCATCGTGCCCCGCACCAGCGCGCCGCACGTCTCGTCGTCGTAGGCCTCGCGCAGCGTCACGTGGCGGGCGACGAGAAGGTCGACGATCTCCTGCGGTGTCTCACCGAGCAGGTCGTTGGGCAGCCCGAGCAAGAAACAGCGATAGCGGGCGAGCTCGACGGTTGCTCGTTGCGCTTCACTGAACTCGGTGCGCCCCTTGGCGAGCAGTCGTGCCGACAACAAGAACACGCCGATCAGTCCCGCGGGCATTTGATCGACCTGGGGAATCGGAATGCCGTACGTGGCCACGTCCCAGCGGCCCGAATGCAGGAGGTGGAAGCGAACCATCGAATGCATGAGGCGAACCTTCGCCGCGGCCTGGAAGCCTTTGCCGTAGCGGTCGAGCGCACCGGGCAGCGTGGTCGCGGTGAAGAAGCTCGCCGTCTCGAAAACCCGTTTGGCCGCGGCTTCGTCCGACAGCGTGCCGGTCATCGTCATGGGCAACGCTGCGTACTTGTTCAGGAACGTGGCGAGGAACGCCCCGCGGATCGCGAACGGTGTCGCCGTCGCCATCGGGATTCGTTCGGCCCGAGCGCCGGCCTCGACCAGCGCCATGTCGACCCAGTCCGGCGTTTCCTCCATGGCCCGGATGAAATCGACCAGCTCCGGCGGCGCATTCTCGACGTTGTCGATGCCCCGTTCACAGGCGACGTCGAGCATCTCGACCAGTGCGGCAAAACCGTGCACCGGGATCAGGGCGGCGTAGGCGTCTGCCACCCGATCGCCGGTCATCGTGTAGTCGCGGACGGTTTGCAGCAGCGCTGGATCGGCGAACACCCTCGCCACCGCTGCGCGGGACGAGGCGAAGCGATCATCGTCGACCGCTGCCTCATGGTCCAAGCGTTCCGGGACGGTCGAGAAATCGACATCGCCGTAGATCCCGGGGATGTCGTCTCGCTGCGCCACCACGCGGTCGCCGTACAGCTGCGTCTTCATGTCGGCTCGGCCCCTTGTCGAAGTACCTGTCCCTCGACAGCAGCACAAAGCGTACATACCCGCACGGGCACCTTCGAATCCCGGGGCGCGCAGGGCCTTCGCGGCCCGGCAGCGATGCGTCGTCAGGTCCCGGCGAGTTCGGAGACGATCGGTGTCACCTCTCGGAAATAGTGCTCGTACACCACCCAGTGCGACACCCCCCACACGTCACGGTGTCGACGGAGGTCATCGACGATTGCCGAGACCGACCCGACCCACGTCCTGGGATCGGACGCCAGCTGCTGCGGAGTCAGGCCAGCCGACGCAGCCAGGTCTGCCAACGCGCTGCGAGGGTCTGGCGTCACGACGATGGGCGGGTTGACCTCCATGCTGATCTCGAGTTCTGGGAGGCGGGCTCCGGCACCCTCGCGGACCCACGAGATCTGATCGTCGACCGCGAGGTCGGGGTTCTTGCGGGGCGGCCTCCCGCCGAACGAGGCCGCCGCGTAGCTTCGGTTCACGCTGACGATGTCGGCCCGCTCGCCGGCGAAGGTGAGCATGCGGCGCTCGGCGCCACCGACGAGCAGCGGCGGGTGCGGCCGCTGCACGGGTGCCGGCCTGCCCAGCAGATCCTCCGTTCGATAGTGGCGCCCCACGTGGGTGACGGGATCGCCGGAGAAGATCCGCTGCACGAGATCGACGGCTTCGATCATGCGGTCGACACGGATGCCCGGGCGATCGAATGCCAGACCGGCGGCGTGGTAGTCCATCGGATCCCAACCGGCGCCGATCCCCCACTCGAGGCGGCCATCGCAGAGCACGTCGAGGGTGGCGAGTTCCTTGGCGAGCACCGCAGGCGCTCGAAAGTCGTTGTTGGCAACGCACATGCCCAATCGAAGCTCAGCGGTGTGGACCGCAGCGGCTCCGAGCGCGGTAAGTGGGCCAAGCTGCATACCGCAGCTGTCGGGCAGGTAGAGCGAGGAGTACCCGCTGCCCTCGACCTCGGCACACAACCTCCGCCATGACGCTGCGTCGTGGGGTTGCGATGCGACGACCGCGAACCGGAACGGACGCTGAGGCGGTCGTGGCACCGACGCTCGAGCCCCCGGTTCAGCCACCGGCGGTCTTCGCCCGCTCCCGGTCGGCCGCTTCGACGGCTACCTCGGCGAAACAATCGGCGGCCCGCTCGACGACCGTGTCGACCTGCGCATCGGTGAGCGCTGCGCACACGTACCAGGCCACCGTCGGATGGATGAGCACGCCGCGTCGGACCATTCCCGCCGCCCACAGGTGGTCGAGGTACGGGCCGGGTTGCCGGCCGATGTGCACCATCGCCATCGTCGGATAGCCCGACACATCGAATGTGAGATCGGCCGAGGACGCTGCGTCGGAGAGACCCTTGGAGAGGCGCTCTCCGACGTCGAGCATTCTGTCGAACGCGCCCTCGTCGTCGAAGGTCCGAAAGGTTTCGAGGCACGCCGCATGTGCGACCGCGCTGCCGAAGAAGGTACCGAGGTAGCCGATGGCATCAGCCGCGTCGCGTAGGGCGTCCGAACCGCCGCAGACCGATACCGCCCGACCGTTCGCGACGGCCTTTCCGAAGCAGACGATGTCGGGCCTGATGCCGATCCGGTCGTGCGATGCACCACTGGGGTGCATCCGCATATTGGCCCGAACGTCGTCGAGCACCAACACGGCTCCGGACCGGCGCGCCTCTTGCTCCACCGCCTGCACGAAGGCGGGCGTCGCCACATCGGGCTGCTCGTAGAACCCCTGATGAAACGGCGTGAGCATGATTGCGGCGAGGTCGTCGCCCGCCTCGGCGACGGCGGCCCGGAGACTCTCGGGGTCGTTGTAGACGAATCGTGACGTCAGCATGCGATGAGGTTCGGGCACCCCATTGGGGAACATGGTTCCCCAATCCTGGGCCGTGTGGTACGCCGCCTCGGCAATCAGAACCCTCGAACGACCGGTCGCCTGGCGTGCGACGCGAAGGGCGTAGCTCGTCGCGTCGGAGCCGTTCTTGCCGACGAACACCCAGTCGATCGGGTCGATCCTTTCGGTCAAGAACTCGGCCAACTCGATGGTGACCGGACCCAGACCACCCATGGTGTCGCCCAGGAGTTGCTGGCGGGCGGCGGCTTGTTCGACGCGGGGGTGACGGTGACCCAAGAGGTCGGGTCCGTAGGCGCCCATGAGATCGAGGAACTGTCGGCCGTCGACGTCGGTGAGTGTCGCTCCTTCGCCGCGCTCGACGAACCACGGGAAGTCGGCCATGAACTCGTGCAGCATCTGCCGCTTGCGCCCGGCTGTACCCGGAAGCACCCGCTCAGCCCTCGCTTGCAGTCGCGCTGCGTTGGTCGCCGGCTCGTCCGTCACGTTGGAACGGTAACACCGGTTCGGCGCCCCGTTCTCGGGCGCGCTCAGGTGACGACTCCGAAGCGCACTGCTACTCTGCGCCGCATGGGGCCGGGGTATGTGGACGCTGCCGCGTTGCAGCGGGATGGTCACCTTGTTGCACGAGGTGCTGTCGGAGGTGGTTGTCTGGCCCGCGCCCAGGTCGCGTGCCAGGTAGAGATCGAGCGGACGCTGGCCGGGTTGACACCCGAGGACAAACCGAAGTCGCACGCCGCCTATCTCAGCGCGACGATGCTGTGGGAGCACAACCGCGACATCCGGTCGGTCGTGTGTTCCGCCCGGCTCGGCCGTATCGCTGCTGTTGCGCTGGGCGCCGAGCGTGTGCGCCTGCTGTACGACCAACTCTTTGTGAAGCCACCCGGCGCCCCGATGACCATGTGGCATCAGGACCAGGGATATTGGCCGATCGACACGAACGAACTGCACGAAGCGGGTGGAGTCGGTGCGGTGCGGATCTGGGTCAGCATGACGGACGTCCCGGCCGAGGTCGGTGGCCTTCACTTCGTCGACGGATCGCACCTGGCGGGTCCGATCGACAACCACGACCTCTCGGGCGGTCCACCCGGCGAACGGTCGACCTTCTCCGTCCGTGGCTGCGACCATCCCGTTGTCGACTACGGCGGTTTCGCGGCTGGCGACGCCACCGTTCACGCCGGCTACACGCTGCACGCCGCCCGCCGGAACCCATCGAACCGCACTCGCTTCGGCCTTTCGATGGTCTATGTGATCGACGGGGCACGGGTGTTCGAGCCCAGCGACGAGAACCACCAGACGCTCATCGACTGGTTCATTCCCGGGCGCGCACCCGGGGATCGCATCGACACTGCGCGCAACCCGGTGGTCTGGCCGCCGGAGGGCCTGTGATCACCGCGCCGAGCAACGGCCCGCCGCGGGCACTCCCGCCCCACGGAGCGGTCGTCGACGTCGAGTTGACCAGCAGGTGCAACGCCCACTGCGCGTTCTGCCCACGGGATCAGACACAGCATCTGGGTTTCATCGACGACGAAACGTTCACGGCGGCGCTGCAACGCGTGGTGCAGTACCGCGACGCGTTGTTGGCATTCGGCAAGCTTCACCCCGGCTACTTCGACACCTCGGGTGACTCGATCTGGATGTCGTTCTGCGGGATGGGCGAACCGCTGCTGCATCCCCAAGCTGCGACCTATGTCAAGCGGGCCGCCGAGGCCGGCCTTCGACCGATCGTCAACACCAATGGCGCGTTGCTGAGCCCGACAAAAGCCGAGCACCTGTTGGATGCCGGACTCGAGATGGCCGTCATCAACGTCGGTGAGATCGGCGACGATTACGAAGCGGTGTACGGGCTGCCGTTCGAACGGACTCGGGCCAACGTCGAGCACTTCCTGACCTTGGCCAAGGGCCGGTGTTCGGTCGTGATCGCATTGGTCGACTATCGCGACGACCAGGAGCATGCGACACGCATGCGCGAGTACTGGACCGAGCGCGGCGCCACTGCGTTCCTCCCCTTCCCACTGGTCAACAGGGCCGGGGCGCTCGCCGTCGAGCAACAGACCGCTGCGTGGGTCACCCACCGACCACAGGCTCGCAGCGCGCTCCAGGCGACCGGCGACGACACAAACTGCTGGGTTCCGTTCCTGTACCCGTTCATCGGGTACGACGGCAACTACTACCTGTGTTCGTCCGATTGGCGGAAGGAAGTGAGCCTCGGCAACGTGTTCGAACGCTCACTCGTCGATGTTCTCGACGACAAGGCGGAGCACGTCTGCAGCCGATCGGCGATCTGTAGCGGCTGCACCCACGACCCGGCCAACGCCTTGGCGCTGGCGCTGTCGCTGGCCGAGGAAGGTGACGTCGAGACCACCCTCGCGAAGGAAAGCGACCGGCTTCGAAGCGAGCTCGATCACAACTGGGCATGCGCGGCGGCCATGCGCACCGACATGCCCAAACCGACGACAAACCTCGTCCAGACCAAGCGGAAACGCATACCAGTGAGGAGCTGAACGTGCCCAGTAAACGGCTCGTTTCACTTGCCAAAGATGGTGGTGAAGAACCAGTACTGCAGCATTCCCCGATGTGTGGGGTGTGGGCGTTGACCACCTACGACGCGTGCGACATTCGTTGCTCCTACTGCGCCAGCTATGCGCAAGGCCCGTCGCTGCCGCGCGCTTCGGCCGACGAGGTTCGGCGGATCCTCGAGGAGCAGCTCCCGTCGATCCCCCGCGACCAGAAGATCTGCCTTGGCCCCATCATCGATTGCTACACCCACGCCGAAGCCGAGCACGAAGTCACCCGTGCGGCGTTGGAAGTGCTCGTGGCCGACGACCGCGACATCGTGATCGTCACGAAGGGCACGCTCATCGAGCGTGATCTCGACCTGTTGGCCGGCTACGACAAGGTGGCGGTCAACGTGTCGCTGCCGTCGCTCGACCCGGACGTCCTTCGCCAGATCGAGCCCCATGCCGACAGCGGCGCCGCGCGGTTCGCAACCATCGAGCGCCTCGCCGAGGCGGGGGTCGATGTGCAGCTCCATGTGCAACCCTGGATCCCCGGAATGACCGACGCCCAGCAGATGGTCGACGCCGCGGCCGGTCGCTTCAAGGTGTGGATCGCACCGCTCAACGTGCAAAATCCCGTGGTCGCCCGCAGTGGCTGGGGCAAGCGTTTCACCCAGCAGGAGGTCAACGAG
>CBESNZ010000203.1:0-6436 GCA_965531045.1 uncultured Acidimicrobiales bacterium | reverse complement strand
GGCCTTGTTGGTGATCTCGTCGCCCCAGGTGGGACCCACGATCGCCTCGGCCACGTCGGACCGCTCGACACCGGCGAGTTCCGCGATGGCGTCACGCACCCGGTCGATGTCGTCGGCGCTCGCGACGTCCGCGCGCACGCGGATGACCCGGTTGTCGCCGTTCCCGATTTCTTGCACCCGCAAGCTGGAGCTGACGATTCCCGTGACGGTCGTTTCGACGTCGTCGATGGCGAGATCGCTCGACTGCACTTCCCAGGACGTGCCGCCCTCAAAATCGATGCCGAGGTTCAGCCCCCGCACAGCCAGAGCGGCGATGCTGATGAGGACGAGCGCGGCCGACAGGGCCGTGGTGGTTCGCCAGAGCTTCGGGAAGTCGATGTGGGTTTCACCGCGATACATACGTCCGAGTGCGCTCATGCGACACCGCCTTCCATCGCCTCGGGAAGTCGTCGGGCGGGGACGCCCCACTTCGCGGGGTGCTCGTCGAAACTTGCGCTGCGGGTGATCGCTTTGACCGCCGGCCGAAGGAAGAAGTACGTCGCGACCAGGTCGAGCACCGTTGCGAGACCGAGATAGAACGCGAACCCACGAACGGCCCCCGTGGTGAGCGTGTACAGGAGGAATGCGCCGATCAACGAGACCACGTCGGCCTTCACGATGGTGCTGAACGCGACGGGAAAGGCGCGATCGACCGCGCTACGGGGCGTCCGGCCGTTGTTCACGTCTTCCCGCAAATGCTCGAAATAGACGATGTTCGAGTCGACGGCGGTGCCGATCGACACGATGAGCCCGGTGATGCCGGCCAAGGTCAGCGTGAGCCCGCGACTTTCACCGAGCCACGCGATGATCGTCCACAAGATGCCACCCGAAATCGCCAGGCTGGCGATCGCCACGAGTCCGAGGACCCGGTAGTAGCCGATGATGAACACGGTGACCAGGCCGAGGCCGATGATGCCGGCGATGACGCCCGCGTCGAGCGCGCTGCGACCGATCGTGGCCGAAACTTCACGGCTGGTCGGGTCCTCGAAGCTCAGCGGAAGCGCGCCGTAGCGCAACGCCAGCTCGATCTGTTCGGCCTCGTCCTGGCCGTAGTTCCCGCTGAGGGTGACGGTGCCGTCGAAACTGGGCGCCTGCACGGCCCCGGCGAACTCGACACGGCCATCGAGCGTGATCCCGAGGCGACCTCGGCCGGCAGGGCCGGTCGGACAGCTCGGGAGCCCGTTGTAGCACTCCGCCGCCAACGCGTTGAGCTGATCGTTCGGTAGGCCGGACTTGATGTCGAGATAGATGACGAAGTCGGCGAAGTTGGGGCTCGTCGCGTTGGCGTCCTCGATCGCGTCGCCGTCGAGCTGCGCCGGACCGAGGCGATATCGGGTGGTGATCTCGTTCTCATCGTCGGGATTGTCGTACCCGGCGTAGATCACGACGTCGTCGGCCTGCGCGGTGGCCGGATCGGAAAGCTCCCAGGCCGCCAGGAGTTCCGCAGCAAGCGCCTCGTTGTCGACGGGCGCAGCGGTCGTGTCCGGCGCGACTCCGGTGGTGGCCGGGCTGTCGCCGGTCGCCGGGGTTGCCTCCGTCGTAGCCGAGGCTGTCGTGGTCGGCGCTGCCGTGGTTGTGGTCGCCGTGGTGGTCGCGGTCGTGGCCGATGCTTCCGTCGTGGCCGTTTCGCCGTCGGCGACGGTCGTCGATGCATCCTCGGGCGGAAGCGCGCTGAACAGCTGGAGTTGGAACTCTTCGATCGACTCGAGCACCGGCCGGAACTCGAGTTTGGCCGTTGCGCCAACCGCCTCGATGGCCTTCTCGGTGTCCTTCACGCCGGGGAGTTCGACCAGAATCGCGTCGCCCTGGCGGGAGATCTCAGGCTCGCTCACACCCAAACCGTCGACGCGGGCCCGGATGATCTCGATGGCTTGCTCGATCGCACCGTCCTCCGGTGGCTCGGTCGGCTGCAGCACCACCGAGGCGCCGCCCTGTAGCTCGATCCCGAGCACGGGTTCGTTGCCCGCGACGAAGGTGTACACCAGCCCAGCGATCGTGAGGGCCGTAATGCTAATGAGTGAAATCCACGATCCCCGGTTCACGAACCGTCTCCGTCCTCAGACTCGTTTTCCGAGCTGTTCTGCGTAATTGACACGAAGGACAAGTCTAGGTCCACGCGACCCGCACATAGGCGAGGGCGAAGCATCAGACCTCGGTGTCGTCCGCCATCTCATCGGCACTCTCGTCGACCAAGTCGTCGGCGGAGTCGTCGGCTGCGTCATCGGTCGTTTCGGTGGAATTGTTGTCCCCATCGCCGTCGCGGCTGAGGATCGCCTTGGCCGCGGTGCGCGAGAGCTTGAGTTCGACACCCTCGGCGACGTCGAGCCACACGTAATCCTCGCCTTCGGGCGCTTCGAGAATGACCCCGTAGATACCGCCGACGGTCATGATTTCATCGCCCGCGCGCAGGCTCGACATGAGGGCCTGCTCGGCCTTGATCTTCTTTTGCTGAGGGCGAATCAGCAACATGTACATGACCAGTCCGAGAACCGGAAAGATGAGAATGCTTGGGTCCATGACCAACCAGACGTTGAGAGCGAACCAAGAAAGCCTAGCCGCCTTCCGGCGGTTCGGGCCTACCCCCAGACGTCGTGGGTGCGCTGGCGGAAGGCGTCGAACTCGCCGGCGACGATCGCCGCTCGCACTTCGTCGACGAAGTGCAGCAGCCAATACAGGTTGTGCAGCGTCAGCAATCGAGCGCCGGTGAACTCCTTCACCTGAAAAAGATGCCGCAGGTACCCCTTGCTGAACCCGGCCGTCGGGTCCTCCGGCAAGCCGGGATCGATCGGTTCGTTCGAGTTCGCGAACTCGGCACGGGTGATGTTGACCCGTCCGGCGCTGGTCAACATCGTGCCGTGGCGGGCAAGGCGCGTCGGCAGCACACAGTCGAACATGTCGACGCCGCACGCGACCGCCTCGACGATGCCGATCGGATCGCCCAGACCCATGAAGTATCGAGGTTGATCAGCGGGCAGCATCTCGGTGACCGCAGCGAGGGCCGGAGCGGTCTCACGGCGATCCTCTCCGACGGACAGCCCGCCGATCGCGTAGCCGTCGAAGCCAACGTCGAGAATCTCTGAAGCACTTCGACGTCTCTGGTCGACGTCGACCCCGCCCTGCACGATCCCGAACTGATGCTGATGATCGACCGTGTCGCCTGCGAGGAATGCGTCCCGACCCCGACGCGCCCACGCCGTCGTGCGATCGACCGCGTCGCTGATGACCTGCGGGGACGAGGGAAGCGGCGCACAAACGTCGAGCACCATCTGGATATCGGCGCCGATCTGCGCCTGGTACTTCACGGCCAACTCTGGCGTGAGGAGATACTTCGACCCGTCGTAGATGCTCTTGAACGTGGCCCCTTGGTCGTCGACCTTGGGTTCGAGGCTGAAGATCTGAAAACCACCCGAATCGGTCAGCGTGTGACCGCTCCAGTTCGCGAACCGTCCCAGGCCGCCGAGTTCCTCGACGATGTCGGGTCCGGGCCGCAACATCAGGTGATAGGTATTGGCGAGTACGACCTGGGCGCCGAGGCTCTCGAGATCGAGGGACGACAGGTGTTTGACAGCGCCCCGGGTACCGACGGGCATGAAGCACGGCGTCGTGAAGCTGCCCCGAGCGGTGTGCACGATGCCCGCCCGCGCCCGGTCGTCTTTGGCCTCGGTCGTGAACGTCGTCTGCACCCGGTGCAGGGTAGCGGGGCGACGTTGCGGCGCTAGCGCCGCATGCGGCGATCAGCCGTTGCGGCCGGCAAACAACGAGGTGAGCGGGGCTTCGGCGGCGGGTTCAGGCATGACGACCGGGGTCGACGGGCCTGCGGCCGGAGCCTGAGACATACCGGCACCGGCGGCCGCGGCCGCAACCTGCTCGAAGTCAACCATCGCCGTGATCTGCACCGTGATGACCTCGATGCCTTGGCCCGAGGCGCTGTTCTGCGATCCGGCATCCGCCAACGCCAGCTTGCCGGGGCCGATGTCGGTAATCGAGTCGACGATGAACCATCCGCGCCCATCGTCGGGGTTGCGGTTCACGATGTCGCCGACCTCTACGGCGTTCATTCGCACGTTGACCGTGGTGACAATCTCTCGCAGCATCCACTCGATATCGGCGTCGGCCACCGCCACCTTTACGCAACTGTGCGCCGGGGTAGCAGCATCGCATCACCGAACGACAAGAACCGGTAGCCGTGGCTCAACGCCTCGTCGTACACCTGTCGCCATTCGGGACCATAAAAGGCGTCGATCATCACCAGCAGCGTGGACTTCGGGAGGTGGAAGTTGGTCAACAGGACATCGACGACGGCGAACGGGTACGGCCGCCGGATGAAGATGTCGGTGCGGCCGGCGAGCACACCCGTCGCCGCGGCCGATTCGAGCGCCCGCACGGTGGTCGTTCCGACCGCAACGACCCTGGTCGCTTCTTGGCACAGCTGCCAGGTGTGGTCGGGAACGACGTAGGCCTCGGTATGCATTTTGTGATCGTCAAGGTCGTCGACCATCACCGGTCGGAATGTATCGAGCCCCACCACCAGTTCGACGGCGGCAACCTGAGCTCCCGACAGCCGTATGGCGTCGAGCAGTTCGTCGGTGAGGTGAAGTCCGGCGGTGGGTGCGGCTGCGGACCCTGGTCGGTCGGCGTACACCGTCTGGTACCGGTCGTTGTCGACCAGACGTTCGGTGATGTACGGCGGCAATGGCATCTGACCATACGACTCGAGGGCATCGAGAACGCCACCCGCTGCCTCGACCCGAACGAGGCGCGTACCGTCGCCGGCCGGTTCGAGCACCGTCACGGTGAATCCGCCCCGACCTTTCCCCGACTCTGCCGTATCGGGAGGGGTCAGGACGGTTCCGGATGCGATGCGGCGGCTGGGCTTGACCAGCGCCTTCCACGTGGACGCATCGCGGCTCAGATCTGCCGCCGGCTCGAGTAAGAGCACTTCGGCCGCCCCTCCGGTCGGCTTCCGCAGGTGGAGCCGGGCGGGCAAGACCCGGGTGTTGTTGACGACCACGAGGTCGCCCGGGCCGAACATCTCCGCCAGATCGGCAACGCAGCGATGGGCAAACAATGCCCCGGTCGCGTCGAGGAGTCGTGCGCTGTCACGAGGCGCCGATGGTGTCTGCGCAATGTGGGAATCGGGCAGTTCGTAGTCGAACTCGGCAATGCGGCGAGGAGACGGGGCGGTCATTCGTCGTCGAAGAGGCCCGGCAGTGGTTGGCGTTCCCGCCCGCTGGCCGTGGGAATCTCGAGCCCGAGGTGCTCCCATGCCGCCCGGGTGGCAACCCGACCCTGCGGTGTGCGCATCAGCAATCCCTGCTGGATGAGGAACGGCTCGTACACGTCTTCGACCGTCTCGGTCGGTTCGCTCAGGCTTATCGCCAGCGTCTTGAGGCCGACCGGGCCGCCTTCGAAACGCTCGCAGATCGACGACAACAGGTTGCGCGACGGCTTGTCGAGGCCGAGGTCGTCGACGCCGAAGAAGGCCAAGCCGGCTTGGGCCACCTCACGGTCGATGAAACCGTCGCGATGCACCTCGGAAAAATCGCGAACCTGGCGAAGAAGACGGTTGGCGATGCGCGGGGTTCCGCGGGCTCGGCGAGAGATCTCGCGGGCGCCCTTCTCGTCGACGTTCACGTTGAGCACGCCGGCGGTTCGCTCGACGATCGATTGCAGCTCGGGAGCCTCGTAGTATTCGAGTCGGGTTTCGAGGCCGAAGCGGTCGCGCAATGGTCCGGTGAGCAAACCGACCCTGGTGGTGGCGCCCACCAGCGTGAAGCGTGACACGGGCAGGCGGATCGACCGTGCAGCCGGGCCTTTGCCCAGCACGATGTCGAGCTGAAAATCCTCCATCGCCGGGTACAAGACCTCTTCGACCACGCGCGGCAGTCGGTGGATCTCGTCGATGAAGAGCACGTCGCCCGACTCGAGTTGATTGAGGATCGACGCAAGATCGCCGGCGCGTTCGAGCGCCGGACCGGATGTGACGTGGATGGCGGCGTCCATTTCGGACGCCACGATGTGCGCCAGTGTGGTCTTGCCCAGGCCGGGGGGACCGGCGAACAACAGGTGGTCGGCCGCCTGATTACGCAACCGCGCAGCGCCGAGGATCACCCCGAGTTTGTCCTTCAGTTCGCGTTGGCCGATGAAATCGTCGAGGGTGCGCGGCCGCAGTCCCGGTTCGACGGCCTCGAACTCGTCGTCATCGTCGTCGTTGGCTGCCGACAGAATGCTCTCGCGCGCCACGGACTACTTCCCCGTCGCCAGGCGTCGCAGGGCGATCTGCAACAGGGCAGCAGAATCGCCATCGGGTTCGAGGTCGGCGACCACCGTACGGATTTCGTCTGTGCTGTACCCGAGCCCGGCGAGCGCGTCGCGCACGTCGACCAGCGGTGATGGG
>CBESNZ010000202.1:0-6448 GCA_965531045.1 uncultured Acidimicrobiales bacterium | reverse complement strand
CTCGTGCTCGTGCAGCAGCTTCGGCTTGCGGAACAGCTTTCCCTCGCCGACGGCTTGGTGGCCGAATCCTTGGCGTACGCAACATTGCAGCACGGTGCGGAGTTCCGCTTGTGGCTGAGCCGGCAGGGCCGCAAGGTGCGGCCGGCGTTCGACGAACCCGCAGTGCTCGTCGACGACACCGGCGACACGGTTCGGCTCACGCTCAATCGACCGCGGCTTCGAAACGCGCTCAGCGCACAGTTGCGCGACGCTTGGGTCGAAGCACTCACCCCGCTGGCCCTCCGACCCGAGGTCGCGGTCATCGTCGATGGTGCGGGTCCGGCGTTTAGTATCGGCGGCGACCTGGCCGAATTCGGCACGACCGACGACACCGCGCTGTCACATCGCATCCGCATGGTCGCCAACGTGGCCCCGGCCATCGCCGCCATCGCCGACCGCTGTCAGGTGGACCTGCACGGTGCGTGTGTCGGCGCCGGTATCGAACTCGCGGCGTTCGCTGGGCACCTCACCGCAGCGGCGAACACCACGATCACGCTGCCGGAAGTGCGGATGGGACTCATACCCGGTGCCGGTGGCACCGTGTCGATTCCGGGCCGCATCGGTCGCCACGCCACCACCGAATTGGCCCTCACGGGCCGAACCATCGACGCGACCGAGGCACTCGCTCTCGGACTCGTCGACGAGGTCATCTGAACACTCGTTGCGAGCTCCCGATGGGGCCTATTTGTGGGCGAAGGAGTTGCGGAGGACGTTGGTGTCGAACGATGCGGCCACCGGGCTTCCGGCTGCGGTCGGAGCGCTTCCCGGCACGCTGGCACCCGGGGCCGAGGCGCCAACTGCATAGTGGTAGAGCGCCGTTTGGAAGATTGCGCTCAACGCGCTTATCACCATGGCCACCGCGGCAACGCCGACCACGCCGGCGGCGATGAGAACGAAGCCGATGATGTTGGCGAGGGCAACGCCGACGACGATCAGCAAGATCATCGGGATCATGGCGACGAAGCCCAAAAGGCCGAACCCCACCTGCGAGGCGAGGTTCTCGCCCCACGTGCGCTTGAACAGCTCACCCGACCGCTTCACGCTGTCGATCGGACCCGTGTCCTCGAGAATGATCACCGGCACCACCAGGAACGTCAGGACCTCCCAGGCACCGCCGATGAAGCCGACCACGATCCGGCCGAGCATCCCCGACCGCTCGCGCAAGGCCTGCAGCACCAAGCCGACCGTGCCGGTGAGCAGTGCCCACGGCAGCAGGCGATGCAGCTTGGCCGTCGCGCCGCTGATGGCGCTCGACACGGTCGGGTCGCCACCGGTCATTCGTTCGTTGGCCCCCGACACCAATGCACCCTTGAAGAACACACCGATCGCAGTGAGGGCCAAGGACAAGACGACGAGCAGTACGTACGTCATGGGCCCGAGTGCGGTCTCGCCTGACTGCGTCGTATCGAAGTCGGTGGTCATCGCAACCGGCACGAGCACCACCGCCGCTGCGATCACCGACAGCACGAAACCCATGACGGGCAGCCAAATGAGTTCGCGGTCTTGTTTCAGGATTCCCCAACTGGCCTTGGCCAAGTCGATGGTGTTGCGTATTCGTCCCACAGGTGTGGTCCTTTTCTCGTGGAGCTGCTCTGGTCGAGGCCGTGCTGCTGCAAGGCCGGGCTGGTTGTTTGCGGAACTGGCTACAGGCGTTCGATGATCGTGACGTTGGCTTGCCCGCCACCCTCGCACATCGTCTGGAAGCCGAAGCGCCCACCGGTGCGATCGAGTTCGTGCAACAGCGTGGTCATGAGCTTGGCTCCGGTGCACCCCAACGGGTGACCCAACGCAATGGCGCCGCCGTTGACGTTGACCTTTTCGTGGGGAATGTCGTGCACCTGCATCCACGCCAGGGGCACGCACGCGAACGCCTCGTTACATTCGAAGAGGTCGATATCGGAGATGCTCATACCGGTCTTCTCCAAGGCGTAGCTGGTGGCCGGGATGGGACCGGAGAGCATGTAGATCGGGTCGGCGCCGCGCACGCTCATGTGGTGGATACGGGCCCGCGGAGTGAGGTTGTGATCTTTCAGAGCCTGTTCGGACGCGATGAGCAGGGAGGCGGACGCGTCACTGATCTGGCTGGCGAGCGCAGCGGTGTGGCGGCCGCCCTCGACCAAAACATTGAGCGCTGCCATCTTCTCGATGGAGCCACCTCGACGAGGACCCTCGTCCATGGTGCAGTCGCCGACCGCCACAATTTCGGGGTCGAAGCGACCTTCGTCGATCGCGCGGATCGCCCGTTCGTGCGACTCGAAGGCGAAGGCCTCCATGCTCTCGCGGCTGATGTCCCACTTCTCGGCGATCATCTCGGCCCCGCGGAACTGCGATACCTCTTGGGTGCCATACCGTTCGACCCACCCCGTCGAGCCGCTGAACGGATCGTCGAAGCCCAGCGGCGCGGCGAGGGTCATCGCCGAGCTGATGGGAATCTGCGACATCTGCTGCACGCCGCCGGCGACGACGAGGTCTTGCACCCCGGCCATGACACCCATCGCGGCAAAGCTGATCGCCTGCTGGCCGGAACCGCATTGGCGATCGACAGTTGTGCCGGGCACGTGCTCGGGCAGACCGGCGGCGAGCCAGCAGGTGCGGGCGATGTCGCCTGCTTGCCCACCGACGGAGTCGACATTGCCGAACACGACGTCGTCGACGGCGCCGGGATCGATGCCGGTTCGTTCGATCAACGCCTTGATCGATGCTGCGCCGAGGTCGGCGGGATGTAGGTCCGACAACCCTCCTCCGCGCTTGCCGGTGGGGGTTCGAACTGCGTCGACGATGTAGGCCTCGGCCATGGGTACTCCTCGAGAAACTGATTCTCCTTGCACGATACCGCCGGGACCGGACGGCTAGGTTTGCGACGCCATGCCCGATCTCCGTTTCCCTTCTGCAATCGTCGCCGTCACCGTGCTGATCGCACTCCTCGCAGCGGCCTGCTCGAGTACCGCCGTTCCGGAGGCGAACGGAAAATCGGCGACTGCCGGAACGGAGTCGGGGAGCACCTCTCCGACCGCGACGGTCCTCGGCGATGTGCTCGAGCCGGCGCGCCTCGCCGTGCTCGTCCCCGACTTCGAGAATCTGTCGACGACCGGGCTGGTGCCGACGCTCAGCGTTGCACAATACGGAGACTTCTGGCGGGCCGAACTCACGGCATACAACGCCGGACACCCAGGGTTTCCGCCGGTCGACCTCGACGTCGTGTCGTGGGATCCACTCACCCCCGAAAGTACACAGCAAGCGTGTCGAGAGGTACTCGACCTGGGTGCAACCGTCGTCGCCACCACGGCGAACTTTCCCGAATCGGGCTATCGGTGCTTTTCGGATGCGGGGCTTGTCGTCATCACCGTCGGCCCTGTCACTCGACTGCGGCTCACCCGCTTCGGTGGTCTGGTTTTCAGCGTCTTACCGTCTCGCGAAACCCTCGCCGTACAAACGATCGAGGCGTTGGATCGTCGCGGCCTACTCCCCACCTCGGTCGCGCTCATCGGCAACACGCAAGAGGGCGACCGCCAAGGCGCTGATGCAGCCGTCGGCACACTCGAGACGCTGGGCTACGCCGTGCACTCCGAGCAGGTGCAAACAGCCCTGGGCATCGTCGAGATCCGAAGAGACGCCTCGGGGATCGCACAGCGCATCGGTGACGCCGGGGCCGAAGCGATCGTCTTCGCCTCGAACGCAACGGTTGCGAACGAGCTCGCGCCGCATCTGCGACAGCTCGGCGTGCCGGTGTTCTTCATCGATATCGACGGCATCACGACGCTCGACGCCGCCCGCCGACTCGGTCCGTTGTGGGTGAACACCGTCGCCGCCACGGCCTTGCGGCCTACCTCGTCACCCGCCTCGGAGTTCGAGGCACAATGCCAGAGCCGCTTCCGCCAGTTCATTCGCGGCGAAGCCGATGCCCGGGCCGTGGGGAACTGGGACGCTCGATCTTCGCAGCGTCCGGCGAGCAATCGCGGGGCACCCGTCGACCAGGTAGAGCCGAGCGGCGATGTCGGCTATCACGAGTGCACCATCGTGGGGGCACTCGGTGCAGCGCTCGAGGTGACCGATGGCGTCGGCTCGTCCGAGGCGATCGCCGACGCACTCGTCCAGATCCCCACCATCCCCGTGGCTCTTGGCGAGTCCGGACAATTCAAACCGAACCAGCATTGGCTGACCAACGAGGTTGGACTGGTGCAGTTGACCGCCGACGAACGCTGCGCCTACTCCGAGACCTGCTGGGTTGAACTCGGTTCCTGAGCCGACGGGCCACCGCCCAAACTCGGGCCCAAACTAGGGCCGCGGCTCACGCGGTAAGCCGAGGACCCGTTCACCCAACACATTGCGTTGCACCTGATTCGAGCCGCCGTAAATCGTGTGCGCCCGGCTGTACAGGAATGTGCGCTGCTCGTTGTCGAGCAGATAGTCGTCGCCAATGGCCTCGAGCGCGCCGACGCCACCGCCGGCAACCATTCCCGAGGCGCCCCGGATCTTCATGAGCAGGGCGCCGAAATCACGGTGCCAACTGGCCCAATACAACTTGCCGATCGACATCTCGGCACCCGGTACGCCGCCCGAGGCCTCGACCGACAGCATTCGAAGTTGGTTGAATCGAAGTATCTCGAGCGTGGCGTAGGCCTGGCTGAGTTCTTGGCGGATGACCGGATCGTCGATGCAACCGTTGGCCTTGGCCAACTCGACCGCATCGTCGAACTCGCGCCGGAACGTCATCTGTTGCCCGAGGGTCGACGCACCGCGTTCGAAGCCGAGCGTGCCCATGGCGACCTTCCATCCGTTGCCGACGCCGCCGACGACGTTGGCGGCGGGCGTGCGGGCATCGCTGAAGAACACCTCATTGAACTCGCGGCCTCCGGTGATCTGCACGATCGGACGAACCTCGATGCCTGGCTGATCCATCGGGACGAGCAGATAGGACAGGCCGGCGTGGCGTTGGCTGCCGGCTTCGCTCCGTGCGACGACAAAACACCAGTGCGACTCGGTAGCGAGGGATGTCCACACCTTCTGGCCATTGATGACCCAATCGTCGCCATCGAGCTCGGCCTTGGTCGAAACGTTCGACAAATCGGACCCGGCGTTGGGCTCGGAGTAGCCCTGGCACCAGAGCTCTTCGTTGCGCAGGATGGGCGGCACGAACCGCTTCTGCTGATCGTCGGTGCCGAACGCCACGACCGTCGGACCCAGCAGCGTTGCGCCCACGTTCGGGAACCGCCCCGGCGCCCGAGCCTCGACGTAGGTCGAATAGAACAGCACGTGTTCCATCAGCGTGACGGGACGGCCGCCGAGCGCTTCGGGATACCCGAGACCGACCCAGCCGCCGCTCGCCATTTCGGTCTCCCAGGCGATCAGTTCGTCGACCGGGATGTCCTCTTGACCCATACCACCGCGCCCTCGCAGGTGCGCATAGGGCCCCGACAGGCGTTCTTCGAGCCAGGTTCGAACTTCGTCGGCGAAAGCCAACTCGGCGGAGGTGAGTGAGAAATCCACGCCCCGACCGTATCTGACGACCCGTCAGATTACGGAGTCGAACCGGTTCACGAGCTGGAGCAAACCCCGTCCATCCGCCTATCGTGCACCCGTGCTCGACCGCGTCCCCCCTGAGCTCGCCGCCCGGTTCGGTGACCAGCCCGCCTACATCGCCGCCGATGGCTGGCCGGTGAGCTACCGGCAGCTCGATCGATATTCGGACGAAGCCGCGTCCGCCCTCGCGAACCGCGGCGTGAACGAGGGCGACGTCGTGGCGCTCTGCCTTCCGTCGACCATCGAGTACGTCGTTGCGTACCTGGCTGCAGCCAAGCTCGGGGCGATCACCGCGGGCTGCAATCCACGGCTGCGGCCGCCGGAGCGACGGGCCGTCATCGACTGCGCCCAGCCGGCGTTGGTGCTGGCAACCGACGACCTCGTCGATGGCATCCCCGGCGACACGAATGTTGCGCTTGTCCCCATCGCCGATCATGCCGACGGCGTTCTGTCCTCGTTCCGCCTGCCCGACGCGACGCCACCGACGTTGCCGCCGAATCCCGACCGCCCGGTCACCATTTGTTTCACCTCCGGAAGCACCGGCGATCCCAAGGGGGCGTTGTTCGCCAACCGACAGCTCGCCGCCATCGCCGACCTCGACACCGGGGGCGCCTGGGGTGGTGGCGGTCATGCCATCGCCCCCACCGAGTTTGCCCACGTCGGTATCATGACCAAGCTGCCCTGGTTGCTGCGGGCGGGGTCGACCACCCACCTGCAGCACAAGTGGAAGGCGTCGCGAGTCCTCGAACTCATCGACACGTACCGAATTCCCGCAGTCACCGGCGTCGCTCCCCAGATTGCCCTGCTGCTCCGTGCGGACAACATCGACCAGTGCGACTTCGACTGCGTGAAGGCCATCGTCGTCGGTGGCAGTGCAAGTCCGCCGGCA
>CBESNZ010000201.1:0-6511 GCA_965531045.1 uncultured Acidimicrobiales bacterium | reverse complement strand
GTGCCGACGTGGGTGGGGGTCAGCCCGTAACACGGACTACCCGGCGGCACCACCGCCGCGGGGTCACAAGGCTGTCGAGTCGGGGTATAGACCGCTTCCAGTGTGACCGCGGCATCTGGTACGACGTAGTCCTGGGTTCGGGTGCCGCCGTGGATCCAGCGGTTGAATTGCACGGCGTTTTCACTGACACATCCGAGTTCAGGCACACTCAGTTGGTGGTGGAAACGCTCGATCGTGCTGATCACGATCGGTGCCGGCATGGTGACGCCATCGACGGAGACGGTCGGGGCGTCGGTGCCGCTGACCGTCACGGTGACCGGGACTCGACGGGGTTCCATCGTCAGTTCGGCTACCGCGGTGAGACCGTCCGAGTCGGTGACGGTCAGCGAGATCAGGTAGCTGGTGTCACCGTTGTAGTCGTGCCCCGACGTCGGAACGACGTAGGTCAGCGTGGGGCCAGAGGCGTTGCTCACGACCGGGTGGACGTGATTGTTGTGCACGAATCCGATGTCCCAGGAGTAGCTGGCGTTGGTGAGCGTCCCGTCGTCGGAGGCGGACCCGGTGAACGAGAATGTGTCGCCAGCCGCAAACGTCAGCCCACCGGCGGGTGTGGCAATGCTCACCGATGGCGGCGATCCCACCTGTATGAGGATGGGATCGGAGGAGGTTGCTTGGCCTTCTGAGGTCACGGTCAGCACCGCCGAGTACGGGCCGGGGGCGGTATAGGTGTGCGTCGGGTTGGGGCCGTCTGCGTCCGTGCCGTCGCCGAAGTCCCACTCGTAGTCGATGGGATCGCCCTCGGCATCGGTCGCTTCGCCACGGAACTCGACGAGGAGCGGTGGCGGACCGCTTGTGGTGAGGGCCTCGGCCCGGGTGATGGCCGGCGGTCGGTTTTCGTCACCGATGTAGCTGAGGCGCCGAACCTCGCCCTGGTTGTTCAGGTAGCCGAAGCTGAGATAGTAGATGGCGCCGTCGGGTCCAATGCCTATCCACGAAGGAAACCGGTTGACCCCGGTGCTGAGAAGTATCCCGGACTCCGCGACGGTCTGACCATCGGCGGCGAACTTCAGGTACCGCACGTTCTGCGCTGCGAAGTCGGCAAAGATGTAGGCCTCGTCGAGCGACGGTGGCAGTTGCGTGCTTCGCGCTATTTCGCCACCGGTGACCGATGCATTCAGACAACACGCGCCGTCCGGATCGTGCGGGTAGGAGAAGATGGGCGCGGTGGTCCCGGCGGGACAATCGACGCCGTTCTTGGGTTGGCCCAGCGGACCTTCGCACGACGGCCAGCCGTAGTTGGCGCCGGCGATCCCGAGGTCGATTTCTTCGTACGCATTCGCGGGGACGTTCCCGCCGACATCGCCGATGAAGTAGCGGCCGGTCTCGGCGTCCCACGACGTGCGGAACGGGTTGCGCAGGCCGATCGCCCAGATCGTGTCGATGTGCGGGCCGGCGCCGTCATCGAACGGATTGCCAACCGGAGTGGTGCCGTTGCGATTGATCCGGTGGATCTTGCCGAAGACGGTCGTCAGGTCGGTGGCGTTCGAACTCAGATAGCCATCGCCGATCGAGACGTACAGCTTGTCGTCGGGACCGATGTTGACCGATCCGCCGGCATGGTATTGCCCGAACTGGTCGTGCGCGGGACCGGGATTTTCCCAGATGTTGGTGAGCGATGCCAGGTCGACCGCCGGGCTGCCGGTGAAGCGGAAACGATCAACGCGAACTCGGGAGGTGGGGGCGATCAGGTAGTAGATGTAGACGTACTTGGTCGTTGCGAAATCGGGCGCGACGGCGATGTCGAGAAGGCCTCGTTCGCCCTGATTGTCAACGGAGGGAACGTTGAAGTACAGCGATTGTGAACCGGCTTCGATATCGACCAGGTAGACCTCGCCCATCTTGCCGGTCGCGAGACCTCGCCCGTCGGGCAGGAAGTCCATGGCGGTCAGCCGTTGCATGTTCGAGGCAACCGGCTGATCGACGAAATCGGCGTCGGTCTGTGCCGTTGCCCCACTCGACCACACGGCGATGAGCAAGACCGCGATCACGGCGATCAGAACAGCAGGTCGCCGGCCGAACTCGGTTCGGCGATCGTCGACGGACGAAGGCTCGGCAGTTGTCACAGCACTCCAGGAAGGCGATGAGCAACCGGGGTCCAGAGCTGCGATTCTTGCTACAAACGCACAACGTACAGGTCGATCCGCTGGGCGCAAAGTCGGCACGCCGTCCGGTTCCGGTCCAGAAAAATTTGGTCCGCAGGGGAGCGAAAGTCATTGACACGCAGCCATTGAGGGAGCCTGCTAACAGATGGTGCAAAACGACCTGGCGACCCAACGAATTCAACAGCTCGAGCAGGCGCTCGTGAGCCGCATTGCCATCGAGCAAGCGAAGGGCATGCTCGCGGAACGGTTCGGCATCGACGTGGACGAGGCGTTCGAGCATCTTCGCTGTCATGCCCGCAGCAACAACCAAAAGTTGGCGGATGTGGCTGCGGGCGTGGTGAATCGCACCGTCGATGTCGACCCCTCGAGGCGGCGGTCGGTTGGCCGACCCTCGTTCGGGGTTGTGCCTCATGGCGCCGGCGTCGACGTCCGTCACACCGGTTCGTCATAGTTCTGGCCACGCTCGTATCGTGATCGCATGCGAGGAATTCTTGCCCTCGGGGGCTACGTACCGTTCCGTCGACTCGACCGGGCATCCATTCATGAAGTGATGGGAGCCGGCGGGGGCCGCGGCACCCGGTCGGTGGCATCGTTCGACGAGGACACCACCACGATGGCGGTCGAGGCCGCGCGTTTGGCGGTTCGATCCGTCGCCGACGAAACCTCGGTCGTGCCCACGGGACTGAAAGCCCTGTACTTCTCGACCGCCGAGCCGGCGTACGTCGATCGCACCAACGCCACGGCCATCCACGCGGCATTGCGCCTCGAACGTACGTGCGCGGCGGTCGACATGGTCGGTTCGCAGCGCTCGGCGGTCGGCGCCCTTGCGGCGGCGCTCGACGGTTCGGGCCAAACGCTCGTCGTCGCGTCCGACATCCGGGGCGGCCTGCCCACCGGCGCCGACGAATCCGCCGGTGGAGACGGCGCCGCAGCGTTGCTGATCGGCGACGCCACCAACGGCGCGGTCCTCGCCGAGTACTTGGGCGGCGCGACCATCACCGACGAGTTCGTCACGACGTGGCGCACGCCGGGTACCCAACAGGTGAAGCACTGGGATGATCGCTTCGCCGAGAACGTCTACAAGCCACTGGCCGCGGAAGCGTGGAAGCTGGCATTGGCCGACACGAACCTCGAGGCCGGTGACGTGGACGTTGCTGTCGTCACCGGGATCGAAGCCCGGGCGGTGAAGGTTGTGGCCGGAAAGCTCGGGGCCAAGTCGGTCGCCGCCGATCTCACCGACACGGTGGGAAACACCGGCGCAGCACACCCCGCACTGGTGCTCACCAGCGCGCTCGAGGCAGCCGAGCCCGGCCAGACCATCGCGCTGGTCGTATTGGCCGACGGCGTGTCGATACACCTGTTTCGCACGACCGATGCCCTCGCCGGCTATACGCCGTCTCGCCGGGTGGTCGATCAGATCGCCAACGGCGGGTCGGTCACGTACGCCGGCTTCCTGCAATGGCGGGGAGTGCTCAGCCCCGAACCGCCTCGGCGCCCAGCCCCCGACCGCACCGCTTCGTCGGCCGCCCACCGCAACACCGACTGGAAGTTCGGCTTCGTCGGTAGCGAAGAGAACCAGGGCGGCATGGTGCACATGCCGCCTTCTCGCATGCCGGTCGGTGAGGGTGAGGTCGACGACATGTCGCCACGACCGATGGCCGATGCGATCGGCACCATCACCACGTTCACGATCGACAAACTCGTCTACTCGCTCAACCCACCCGTGGTGTTCGCCATCGTCGACTTCGACGGTGGCGGCCGCATGCCGGTGGAACTCACCGACTGCGACCCCGACGATGTCGCCATCGGCAACCGGGTCGAAATGACGTTCCGGCGCATCTCGAGTGCCGACGGCATTCACAACTACTTTTGGAAGGGACGGCTGTCGAATGGCTAGTCACGGCATCAAAGACCAAGTCGCCATCATCGGTATGGGGTGTATCCCCTTTGGCGAACACTGGGACAAGTCGCTCGACGACATGCTCATCGAAGCCGCCGAGCTCACGTACACCTCGGCCGGCATCGGCAAGGACGACATCGATGCGTTCTGGCTGGGTACGGCCCAGTCGGGGATGGCCGGTGTGACGCTGTCGATTCCGTTGAAGATCGAAGGCAAGCCCGTCAGCCGGGTCGAGAACTACTGCGCCACGGGCTCGGAAGCGCTGCGCATGGCCTGCTACGCCGTGGCCTCGGGTGCCTACGACACGGCCATGGCAATCGGCGCCGAGAAGGTGAAGGACACCGGGTTTGCGGGGCTCAACGCGTACCCGATCCCGAATGACGGCACGAAGCGCGCGCTGACGGCGGCGGGGATGTTCTCGCTGTTGCTGCCGGCGTACGCCAACAAGTACGGGGTCGACGAAGACCAGCTGCGCATGGTCGTGGCCAAGATCGCCGAGAAGAATCACTACAACGGTGCCCGCAATCCGCTGGCCCAGTTTCGACGCGAGGTGTCGGCCGAGGCCATCTGCGAGATGGCCGCCGTCGCCGGTCGGTTGAGTGTGTTCGACTGCGCCGGTGTGGCCGATGGCGCCGCCGCGGCGATCGTCTGCCGGGCCGAAGACGCCCACAAGTACACCGACAATCCGTTGTACGTGAAAGCCCTGTCATTCATCTCCGGAACCGGGGCCGGGGTCATCGATCCCGAGTACGACTTCACCAGCTTGTACGAGTGCAAACTGGCGGCCGACGAGGCCTATCGACAGGCAGGGGTCACCAACCCCCGTGAAGAGATCGCCATGGCCGAGGTGCACGACTGCTTCACCCCGACCGAGCTCGTGCTGATGGAAGATCTGGGGTTCTCCGAACCCGGTACCGCTTGGCAGGATGTGCTCGACGGCACCTTCGCCCTCGATGGCCACCTGCCCGTCAACCCCGACGGCGGGCTCAAGGCGTTCGGTCATCCCGTCGGCGCGTCGGGTCTGCGGATGCACTACGAGTGCTGGCTGCAACTTCGTGGCGAGGCGGGCGACGAGCGTCAGATCACCACCGACCGCACTCTCGGTCTCGTGCACAACCTCGGGGGCTACCCCGGCGAAATGGTCAGTTTCGTCAGCATCCTCGGCACCGAACTCGACTGATCCCAAGATTTGTGAGGGCTTCCGGGCCCTCAGACCCCAAAATCCCTCACAAATCTTGTCGCGGGGTAGGTTGCGGGGCATGAGCATCGACATCGGTATCTTCTCTTTTGGCTCCACGGTCGACGAGGTGGTGGCGCGAGCTGCCGACGTGCACGCGCAGGGGTTCGCGTCGATGTACCTGCCGCAGATCTTCGGGTTGGATGCACTGACCACGATCGCAGTGGCGGCGCGCGAAGTGCCCGACCTTCGGTTTGTCACCGACGTCGTACCGGCGTATCGCCAACACCCGATGATGCTGGCCCAACAGGCGCTGACCGTGAGCCAGGCCAGCGGGGGCCGACTCGACCTCGGTATCGGCCTGTCGCACCAGGTGGTCGTCGAGGGGATGTGGGGTCTGTCGTACGACAAGCCGTTGCGCTACATGCGCGAATACCTCGACGTGCTGATGCCGTTGCTCGACGGCGAGCCGGTCAGCGCCAGCGGCGACGTGGTGAGCGGCCGCGGTGCGTTGGAGGTCGAAGGCCCGCCGGTGCCGGTGCTCGTCGCCGCCTTGGGCCCGCAGATGCTCAAGCTCGCCGGCAAGGCCGCCCACGGCACGACGACCTGGATGGTTGGACCCAAGACGCTCAGCGAACACATCGTGCCCACCATCTCGGAGGCGGCGGCGAGCAACGGCCGTCCCGCCCCTCGCGTTTCCGCGGCGTTGCCGGTGTGCGTGACGTCCGACGTGGCCGGCGCCCGTGAGCGGGCGGCGAAGGAGTTCGTGATCTACGGCCAGTTGCCTTCCTATCGCGCGATGTTGGATCGTGAAGGTGGAGGCGGCCCCGAGGACATCGCTGCCATCGGCTCACCCGAGCAGGTCATCGAGCAGATCAACGTCATGATGGAGGCGGGTGCCACGACCTTTGTGGCGAACGAGTTCGGCACCGGTGAAGAACGGGCCGCCAGCCGTGAGGTGTTGCGGTCACTGCTGTAGACCGCAGGTCCGGGTGACAGTGCGGACGTTGGTTCGTCGCTCGACGGTACGATCAGCATCATGACCGCCACTCGAGCCAGCCAATCAGGCCTGCGGTTTCGCGCGTTCGGGTTCCCCATACGGGTCGAGTGGAGCTTCTTCCTCATCGCCCTGTTCCTGTACGGCACCCGCGATATGCAGTTCTTCTTTGTCTGGATCGCGGTGTTGTTGCCTTCGATCCTGGTGCACGAGCTCGGCCACGCCTTTGCGGCTCGTGGTCTCGGCGCCGAACCCAACATCGTCATTCACAGCTT
>CBESNZ010000200.1:0-6515 GCA_965531045.1 uncultured Acidimicrobiales bacterium | reverse complement strand
TAGCGAGCACGATGACCGACTTGTCGCGCGGCACGGCCTCTTCGGCGGTCGGGTCGGCCCAGGCGAACACCAACAACGACGCCATGGTGAGGAATCCAACCGCCGGAATGTACCGCCGCCAGTCGGGTCGGCTGGGTGCGACCTTGTCGAGGAGATCGAGGTTGGTGAAACGTATGGCATATTTGGGCCGGCTGAATTGCAGTGCGATGTACACAGCGGCAAAGACGGCGACGACCAGCAGCCACCACAGGCGTTCGGGATGGAGATAGTTCATGCCGAACCCGCCCGAGTGGCACCGGCACGTTTTCGTTGCAGCCCGACGAAGCGCACGAGGTCGAGCAGCCAATCACGGTCGGTGCGCAAGACGAGATGATTTGCTCCGGCGGCGGTGATGTCGGCCGCTGTCTCGCGTCGTTGTTCGCTGGCGCCGTGGGCGAAGGCTTCGCGCACCCGGCGGTCGGCGGTGTTCACGTCGCGGCGTCGGCCGGTTTCTGGATCGACCATGGTGATCAGCCCGACATTGGGAAGTTCGAGTTCTCGAGGATCGATCACTTCGATCGCCAACACCTCGTGGCGGATCGACAGTCGGCGAAGCGGTTGTTGCCAGCCGTCGTTTCCGAGAAAATCGGACACGACGACCATCAGACCGGCCCGCCGCGTGTTGACCTGCATTTGGCGCAGGCCGGTGGCGAGGTCGGCGGCGTTGGCCGGCAGCGAGTCGACGCGCTCGGCGGTTTCGATCTTGTGGAGCAAGGCCATGATGTGGTTGCGCCCCTGGCGGCTGGGGAAGCGTTCGGTCCGTCCATTGTGGAGGACGGTGGCCCCAAGTCGGTTGCCCACCTTGTTGGTGAGGAGGCTGACCGCGCCGACGGCGTTGCGAACCATGTCGCGTTTCTCGCACCAACCGGTGCCGAAGTCGAGGCTGGGGGAGAGGTCGACCAGCAAGCGCGTCTCGAGCTCGCGGTCGGCGATCGTTTGGCGCACATAGGGCTCTTGCATGCGGGCGGTGACGTTCCAGTCGATACGACGAACATCGTCACCCGGCGAGTACTTGCGAGTTTCGCCCGGCTCGGACCCGTGCCCCGGGACGAGCCCGAGGTAGTCGCCTTGGAGGAGTCCGTCGAGTTTGATGGTGACGTCCAACTCGAGTCGGCGCAGCACCTCGCGCGTCGTCGGTTCGTCGACTGTTGCCTCGGACATCACGACGCTTGCGTGACGGCGGGGACCACCACCGGCGCCGGCACGGTTGCCAGGATGCGGCTGAGTAGGTGGTCGGGTGTGAGGTCGCGGGCGAGGGCTTCGTACGACAGGACCAGACGGTGACGCAGGATGTCGGGCGCCACGTCGAACACGTCTTGGGGGTGGACGTAGCGGCGACCTCGAAGCAACGCCAGCGCACGACCGGCCTTGATCAGCCCCAGGCTGGCTCGGGGCGATGCGCCGAACGAGATGAGCTCGGCCAGGTCGCCAAGCTGGAGGGCGCCGGGGTCACGGGTCGCGAAGACCAGATTGACCGCGTAGTCGACCACCGTGCGGTCGACGTAGACCTCGTCGCTGAGCTGTTGGAGTTGCTTGAGCTGATCGGTGGTGAGGATCGCCTCGGCCTGGGGAGGATTGACGCTCATCCGATAGACGATCTCGACTTCCTCGGCCGGCGTGGGGTAGTCGACGAGGACCTTCATGAGAAAGCGGTCTCGCTGTGCTTCCGGGAGCGCGTACACGCCTTCGGACTCGATCGGGTTCTGCGTCGCCATGACCAGGAACGGCTTTCCGAGATCATGGGTTTGGCCGCCGACCGATACCTGGCCCTCGGCCATCGCCTCGAGCAACGCCGACTGCACCTTGGCCGGCGCACGGTTGATCTCGTCGGCCAACACGAAATTGGCGAAGATCGGTCCGAGTTCGATGTCGAACGTCTCGGTGCTGGCCCGGTAGATGCGCGTACCGACGATGTCGGCGGGCAGCAGGTCGGGCGTGAACTGCAGCCGGACGAATGTGCCGCCGCTGATGCGGGCGAGCGTCTCGACCGTGAGGGTTTTGGCCACCCCCGGAACGCCTTCGAGCAGGCAGTGGCCGCGCGCCAAGAGGCACACGAGTAGCCGTTCGATGAGCCGCTCTTGGCCGACCACGACCTTCTTGGCTTCCTGCATGGCGCGGTCGAGCGCAGCGATATTGATTTCGGCCGAATCGTTGTTCGGGGTTGGGGCGGGGAATTCGTTGCTCACGGGTCTTTACGTTGACCTTCAGTTGCTCATGGTTTCCTACGAGTGTGTCACCCGCAGATCCCCAATCCACAGCAACCCGGGTGGATAGTGCGCGTCAACCGTCCCACCAACCCATACAAGTGGGTACCGTCGGAGAGATGCGAATCCTTGTTGTCGACGACGAAGTCGATCTGGCGAACGCCGTAGCGCGCGGACTGCGGCGCGAAGGCTATGCGGTCGATCTTGCCCACGACGGGGAGGATGCCCTCGAAAAGGCGACGATCAATGCCTATGACCTCGTGTGCCTCGATCTCACGATGCCGGGCATCGACGGGCTCGAGGTATGCCGTCGCCTGCGTGACGAACCGGGCGAACACGAACCGCCGCGGGTGCTGATGCTGACCGCACGCGACACCGTCGAAGACAGAATCGATGGTCTCGATCACGGAGCTGACGACTATTTGGTGAAGCCATTTGCGTTCGGCGAGCTTGCGGCGCGGGTGCGCTCGCTCTTGCGTCGTGACGCCGGACGCACCACGGCGATTCTACGGGTAGCAGATGTCGAACTCGACACGTCACGCCACCGTGCGTCGAGGGGCGAGCGCGAGCTGATGCTCACCGCCAAGGAGTTCGCGCTGCTGCGCTACTTCATGACGCACCCCGACCAGGTGCTGTCGCAAGAAGAGTTGCTCGAGCACGTCTGGGACGAGCATGCCGACCCGTTCACGAACACCGTGCGCGTCACCGTAGGCACGTTGCGACGCAAGCTGTCGATCGATGACGAAGCGCCGTTGATCGAGACCGTGATCGGCAAGGGGTATCGAATGCTCACCGCCGAGTCCGAAGCAGTGCTAGCGGAATGAGCACGCCCGGAATCGGCCCCGCAGGCGTGGGCCAACCCCGGGAGGCGCCCCCCGTCTTCGGTCGCCGGTCGGCGGATCGGATTCCGTCGTGGCTCGGATCGATTCGCGTGCGCCTCACGCTGCTGTACTCCGTGCTGTTGTTCGGACTGGCCGCCGTCGTGGTCGGTGGCATCTACGCAGGTTTGTCGAGAGCGCTCGACGATCAGCCGGAGTCGCGCCGCGAAGAGGTCACCCGGGTCTTCGGCACCGAACGGGGGCAGATCATCGTGAAGACCCAGGAGGAGGTCGTCGATGCGTTGGCGTTCTTCGAGAAGGAGGTCAACAGCGAGGCGCTCGACAAGCTGCGGAACTACTCGTTCGCCGCGCTCGGTCTGCTCTTTCTCGGCAGTTTGGCGGTGGGGTGGTTCGTCGCCGACCTGGTGCTACGACCGGTCAACCGAATCACCGGCGTCGCGCGTGAGATTCAGGCCACAGATCTCAAACGGCGGATCAATTTGCAGGGGCCCAATGACGAGCTGCGCCAGTTGGCCGACACGTTCGATGACATGCTCGCTCGGCTCGACGACGCCTTCGAGAGTCAACGGCGATTCATTCACGAGGCGTCCCATGAACTGCGAAATCCGCTGGCGGTCATTCGCACCAACCTCGACGTCGTGCACGGCGATCCGAACGCCACCGTCGACGACTATCGCGAAGTCGGCGAGGTGATGAGCCGAACCGCCGAACGCATGACCGCGTTGGTCGACGACCTGCTGCTCTACGCCCGGCAGGAGACCCCGGATGAGCGCGAAGACCTCATCAACGTGGCCACCGTGGTCTACGAAACCGTGGTCGACTATCGCGCCGCGGCCGAGGCCAACCAGCAACTGTTGCAGGCGCATGCGCCGTCGGACACCTTCATCAAAGGCGATTCCGTTGCGCTGCGGCGAGCCCTCGCCAACATCGTCACCAACGCACTGCGCCACACGCCCAAGGGCGGGCGCATTCGTGTGGCCGCCGGCGCCGAGGCCGCGTGGGTGTGGATCGCCGTCGAGGACGAGGGTCCCGGCATCGCCGACGCCGACCAAGAGCGGGTGTGGCAGCGGTTCTGGCGCGGTGAGCGCCGGTTCGGTCGGGACAAGGGCAGTGGGCTCGGGCTCACCATCGTGCGCCAGATCGCCGAGGCCCACGGAGGCCAGGTCCAGCTCCTGAGCGAACCGGGACGCGGGTCGACGTTTGTCCTCTGGTTGCCGATCGCCGCCGGTACCCACGCGCCGGGCGATCGACCTGCCAACTCGGGAGAGATCGACATGAGCGGCCTCGAGGGCCTGTTGGGCACCTGATGGTGCGCCAAATCGGGAATACCCGGGGCTTTAGACAGGTTTTCGCTACGGCTTACGGTCGTTTTCGGCCGACACATTTATCGTGAGGGACATGGACGAGCAAGCAACCAACCCGCCAGCTGACGCCGAGCCCGTCCCGGGGTCCGCTTCTGCCAGCTTGGGTGCCGCACCTGAGGGTGTTCCGCAAATGGTGGCCGCCCCGCCTCCGGTGGTACCGCTTCACACGTCCGCTGCTCCGGCGCAGCCGTCCGCACCAACCGCCGCCCCGATGCGGACGGTTGCGCCACCGCCGCCCCCCGCATTCATCCCGGCATCACCTCCCACGTCACCTCCGACCCAGGGCCCGCAACTCCAGGGTCCGACACCGTCACAGCAACCGGTTATCCCCCTCGTCGCTGCGCCACCGTCCCCCCCGGTGCATGCAGCGGCCCCCGTCCCGACATCGGCCGCCTATTCTCCCCCCGAGACTGCTCCCGTCGCAGCTGGCACCGATTCGGGGCGGGGCCTCTCGCGAGTATTGTTCGGGGTCTTCTCCGCCGTGTTGGCGATCGGTCTGCTCGCGACCGGCTTTCTCTTTGCCCGAGCTATCGACGACGAGCCGACATCGGCAGGATCGACGGCAATCGTCGCCGGAGGCGCCGACGACCCAGTCATTGCTCCGGTGATCTCAAGCGGCGACGAGCCCGTCGCCGCCGTGGCGCAGTCGGTGTTGCCGTCCGTCGTCAATATCCTTGCGGGCGAGGGTCAAGGCTCCGGCATTGCGTATTCGGGCAACCACATCGTCACGAACGCACATGTGGTCGAAGGCTCCACCGATGTGGTCGTGCAGCTCGCCGACGGCAGCAGTATCGACGGTGAAGTCGTCGGTCGCGACGAAGATCGTGACCTCGCAGTCGTGCGGATCGTCGAGTCATTCGAACTCACGCCCGCAACATTTGCGCCGTCCGAGTCGGTCGAAGTCGGTCAGCTGGCCATAGCGCTCGGTTCGCCCTTCGGCCTCGATCAAACCGTCACGAGCGGCGTGGTCAGCGCCATCGACCGCGTCGTCCCAGCCGGCGTGAGCGGCCAGAACCTGGTGGCCATGCTGCAAACCGATGCACCGATCAATCCCGGGAACTCCGGCGGCGCGCTGGCCGACCGCGAGGGACGCATCATCGGTATGAACACGGCCATTCGAACCGAGACCGGCCAGTTCGCCGGCGTTGGTTTCGCAATTCCTTCCGACACGATTCGGCTCATCGCCGACCGCCTGATCGCCGGCGAGTCGATCGAGCTCGGGTTCCTGGGCGTGAGCATGGATCAGGCGCCGATCGGGACGACTGGGGCCCTCGTCGTAGAAGTTGTCGCCGGCTCACCTGCTGCCGATGCCGGTCTCGAAGTCGGCGACGTCGTCGTCGGCATCGAGTCGATCACCGTCAGCGAACCGGCCGACTTGGCCGCCGCCATCCGCCTCCGTTCGCCCGGTGATGAGGTCGACATAACGGTCACCCGCGACGGCGAGACGTTCACCTTCACCGCCACCCTTTCCGCCGGATAACCGTCGTTCCTCGGCGCTGAGGCGCCTCGTTACTCACGGAGTATTTTGCTGCGCAAAATACGTCCCCGACCGGTTGTCGGTGGCTCCTCAACGGGGAGAAGCGCGCGGTCTCCGATACCGCGCGGTTTCTTCCCGAGCGCACCGTCTCCGATACCGCGCGGTTGAGCGCGCGGTCTCCGATACCGCGCGTTCTCTATCTCCCGAGCGCGCTATCTCCGATACCGCGCGTTCTCTATCTCCCGAGCGCGCGGTCTCCGATACCACGCGGTTTGGCGTTTTGCTTGGCGGGTGGCCGAGCCTCGGTACGCTGCAAGCCTCATGGAAATCCTGATCATTGTTCTTGTGGTTGCCGGCCTGGTCTTGGTTGGCGGCGGCGCATATCTGTATCGAGGCCGAAGCGGCCAGGGCGTGCTCGAGCCGCCCGCCGAAACGCGCACGGGTGGTGACACCGCGGTGCTCGACCGCCCAGATGCGGGTGACACCCTGGTCGACGAGCCGGTCGTCGTCGAAGAGCCTCCCGCTGTCAAGCCCACCCTGCGCGAGCGGCTTGGCAAGGCCCGCGGTGCCTTCACCGGCTACCTCGGTTCGA
>CBESNZ010000199.1:0-6548 GCA_965531045.1 uncultured Acidimicrobiales bacterium | reverse complement strand
TGCCGGCGGTCATCTGGCGCTGTGGGCCGCGGGCAGGGACGGACTCGCAGCTGGGGCTCCCGGGTCGTTGGCCGCTGTGTCACCAAGGCATGTGTCACCAAAGCTGGTGGTGAGCCTGGCCGGCGTGGCCAATCTCGACGCCGCCGCGGTGGATCGATACAGCAACGGTGCCACGCAGGATTTTCTGGGCGGCGAGCCCCACGAGGTGCCGGATCACTACGACAACGCCCAACCGAACTTCGATGCCACGAACGCCCGGCTACTGGCGATACATGGCGAGGCCGACGAGTCGGTTCCGATCAGCCAGTCGTTCTTCGCCTCGGCCTACGGCGCCGAGATGTACCCGCTCGACGGAGTCGGCCACATGGAGGTGATCGATCCGGCCGGTGCCGCGTGGGAAATCGTCATCCGCGAAGTCGACCGCGAGTTGGGCTGATCGGGTGGTCGCGCAACAACTCGGGCAATTGCTCGAGTCGGCTGATTTCGTGGGTGATCCGATGCTCGGGCCCGGCGGGTTCCTTGCCCGGGTTGTACCAGCAGGTGGCGATGCCGGCGTTGGTGCCACCGCGGATGTCCGAACTCAGGCTGTCGCCCACCATGACCGATGTGGCTCGGTCGGGATTGCCGAGTCGGTCGAACGCAATGTCGAAGATCGCCGTTCCCGGTTTGGCGGCGCCGACCTCGGCCGAGATGATGACGTGGTCGAAGTACTGGCCGAGCTCGAGTCGCTCGATACGGTCTCTCTGCACCGAGCCGAGACCGTTGGTGATCATCACGGTGACGGCCGATTCGGTCAGGTGTTCGAGTGCCTCGCGGGCGCCCGGATACAACTCGCCGTGGGCTCCGAGGCCCCATCTGAACGCGTCGGACATCGCACCTGGGTCGGAATCGAGCTCGGCTTCGGCGCACAGCTGCTCGAACCGCATCACGCTCACCTCGACGGGCGTGACATCGCCGCGTTCCACGCCGGCCCACAGCGCGGTGTTGATGCGGACATAGCGGTCGAAGAGTGCTGTCGAAGCTTCGGCACCGATGCTTCGCATCGTGTGATCGAACGCGGCGATCTCGGACGCGTTGGAGTCGAGAAGCGTGTGGTCGAGATCGAGGAGGAAAACGGAGTAGCGCGCCATGACGGGCTCAGGGTACGGGACGGGGTCAGTCGAAGTCGCCGGGGATGAAGCTCCAGAGATGGGCATCGTGTGATTCGCCGTCGAGCATCATGCAATTGCGGAGGCGGCCCTCGTAGTGGGCGCCTGCCCGCTCGGCGACCTTGCGGCTGGGTTCGTTGGCGACCGACATCACGACCTCGATTCGCATCAATCCGGCGTCCCGGGTGCCGTAGCGCGCCAACAGGCGGGTGGCGCGGGTCGCGTATCCCCGGCCGGTGTGGTCGCTGTGCAACCAGTAGCCGAGGTTCGCCGTGCGATTGTGGGTGTTGAGCTGGTTGAGGCCGCAATTGCCGAGGTGGTTACCGTCGGCATCGAGCAGGATGAAGCGGTGGGCGTCGCCGAGCTCGCCCGCGATCCATTTGCGGGAGTCCTCGGGGGTGTAACCCGCGTCGGCCCACGGCATCCACGGTTGGAGCTCGGGCATCGAAGCGACGACGGACGCAGCCACGGTTTCGACGTCGTCGAGCGTCGGTTCCCGCAGGAGAAGGTCACCATCGCGAAGTTCCATGCGTCGAGTATCGCAAGATTTGTGAACCGAAGGCGACGATATACGTCACCTTGGGTTCACAAATCGTGAGGGCGTAGGGTCGGCGGGATGTCTGCGCCAATTGGTCTGCTCGTCAACCCTCGGTCCGGTCGTGATGTCCGGAGGGTGGTTGCGAGTGCCGGTCAGTCCACCCTGGAGGACAAGATCTCGATCGTGCGGCGGGTCGTTTTCGGTGCCCGCTCGGCGGGGGCGACGCAATTCATCACGAACGGCGAACCGCACCGCATCGTCGAACGTGCCACCGACACGATCGGCCGTATCGCGGTCGCCACGGCAGACGTCGCGGTTACAGGAACCGAGGCCGACACGACCGCAGCGCTCATCGCGATGCGAGAGGCCGGGTGCGCGGTTGTGGTGGTGCTCGGCGGTGATGGCACGAATCGGGCGGTCGCCCGCGGTTGGAGGGACGCGCCGGTGTTGCCGTTGTCAACGGGGACCAACAATGCGTTCCCGTATTACGCCGAGCCGACCGCGGCCGGCCAAGCGGTGGGGCTCGTCGCATCGGGCGCCGTGGACCTCGAGTCGGTAAGTCGTCGCGCCAAACTTATTTCGGTCGATGGGGTCACCGAGGACGGCGGGCCCGAACACGACATTGCACTGATCGATGCTGTCGCCGTCGACGATCCGTTCGTCGGGAGTCTCGAGCTGTTCGATCCCGACACGATGCGTCTCGCCGTCTTGACCCGCGCCGATCCCGCCGCGGTCGGTTTCTCATCGATCGGCGGGCTGGTGCACCCGGTCACCGAGGCGGATGATCACGGTCTCGTGATCAGGTTCGGAAACTTCGGTGCCGTGCCGACGATGAATGTGCATGCCCCGACGGCGCCGGGATTTCACAGCACGGTCCCGGTGGCGTCGATCGAAGTACTGGCCTTCGATGAGCCGGTGACGCTGTCGGTTCCGACGGTGTTGGCGTTTGACGGTGAACGAAAGCGGCGGGTCCACGAGGGCGAAACAGTCACGCTGCGAGTGCGCCGAGACGGGCCGAGGGTGCTCGACGTGGCCGCGGTCATGGCGCAAGCCGCCGCCACCGGTCACTTCGTCGACCACCTTCAGGATTTGTGAGGGAATTCGGGGTCTGAGACCCGCAAATCCCTCACAAATCTTCGGGGGGTGGGGGGCGGTGGCGCCAGAGTTCGGTTTGGGTGCGGGCGGCTCGCTCGTGTTCGATGTCGAGGTAGGCGCTCCGGTGGTTGCGGAACTTGCGCAAGCCGCGCACGTAGTCCCTGACGTATCGGCCGAGGAAGCCGACCACGCCCTCCTCGGCCCACTGTTCCGTGTGCACCAGCTCATGCGCGATGAGGGCGCTGCGGCCAGTCGTGTCGTCTTCCCGCACCAGGATGTGGCGACCGATCGCCATCCCTGCCGCGCCCGGGGCCAGGACCCGAACCGTGTGCACGCGGGCCCGCTCGGCGACAGCGCGCGGCACGTGATCGTAGAGCGCAACCTCGGCACCTGACAGAGACCGAGCCACCGTGCTATTCGTCTTCGTCGGCCGGCGGAGCCTCGATGCCCTCTGGGGTGGCGTCGCCGAAGTTGGGCAGTTCGATGCGGGCCAACCACAAGCCAGGAGCGTCGACCTCGTTCGGCGTCGGCAGCGCTCGTTTGTCGGTCCACAACGGTGTCAGACCCTCGGGTCCGCTCCGCTCGACCACACCGGTGACGAACGCGTTGCCGCGCTCGTACTGGTCTTGGGTGAGCTCGAGGCCGAGGATCTTCTCGACGAATCGGTCGGACGAATCGGCCTCGACCCGGCGCCGCCGAAGCGCCTCGGACAACATGTCGTACGACCCGATGAGGCGCCCACCGACCTCGTCCATGATGTAGTCGACGTAGCCCTCGATGACGGCGACGAGGGCCGACAACTGCGGCAGCAGCTCTCGCTGTTCGGCCGACTGCACGGCGCCGAGCACCACCTCCGGATCGCCGAGGGTTTCTTGCAGATCCGCCAACGCGCTGGGATCGGCCATGATGTCGAGCGAGCCGAGCTTGTCCTCGAACGCGCTCGGGTCGGGAGCGAAGGCCCCGGCATGGTCGGTGAGAAGTTGCGTCAGGCGATCGCGAACGTGGTCGACGCCCAGCACTGCGTGGTGACACACCTCGTTGAGGCACACCCACAACCGAAGGTCGTCCTCGGGCAGGCTCCAATCCTCACCGAACTCGTCGAGGTTCGGCAGCACGACCAACAGCGTGTCGGTTGCGGGTCGGGGCACCGGCAGGTCGTACATGCCGAGCGATCGGCGTCCGAGGTGGCCGATCATGCTCCCGGAGGCGAGCGTCAACATCATGGGCCCCAGCATCTGGAAGATGCCGGCGAACATCGCGTCTTCGGGCGAATCGCCGCCTGGCGGGGCGCCCGCGGGCCCGAGTAGACCGCCGCCGGCGGTGAGCGACCCGGTCAGTCGCTCGATCATTGGTTCGTACGCCGCAATGCTTTGCTGCACCCAGCCCGCTCGCGTGACCGCCTCGATCGTGAGTGCGGCTCCCGTCTGGCTGGTGTTCAATCCGGTGGCGTCGGCGATCTGGAGTTCGGCGAGGCGTCCGAGCTGCTCGATGGCGATGCGATCTGCCGGCTCGACATTGGCCTCGCTGGCGCCGTCGGCGGCGATGGTCATGGCGAGTTGCTTGGCCGCATCGGTGCCGCCTCCGCCGGCCGCGCCGAAAAGCGGGTTGGCGCCGAACATCTTGAACATGTCGAAGATGTTCGACATATCGCCGAAAGGATTGTCTCCGGTTGGACCGTCATCGCTCACAAGGGCATCGTAGGGGCGTTCCCTGCGCGAGAGTTGGCAGAATCAGAGATGGCAGCGAAAGTGCAAACATGAGTCCCCTCCGGAGAATTTTGATCACCGGCGTGAGCGGCGCGGTCGGTCGTCGCGTGGCGCCGCTGTTGGCGCAGCAGGGTTCGGTGCTGGGGCTCGATGTGGTTTCGCCGCGTCTGGTGCCCAACGGGATCGAGTTCAAGCAGATCGACCTCCTGACCGACGACCTGCTCGAATTGTTTCTCGGCGTGGACGTCGTCGTGCACCTCGCGTCGTCGCTGTCGAACGACTTTCACGACGGCCACGATGGGCGCCTCGACCTCGGGATGTCGCGCCGGGTTCTCGATACCGCAAGCCGGGCCGGCGTGCAGCACCTCGTGTTGCTCTCCTCCGCCATGGTGTACGGCGCGTGGCCCGACAATCCCATTCCCCTCACCGAAGACGCCCGAATTCGGCCGGTCATCGACTTCGATTTCGCCGTCCAGAAGGCCGAGCTCGAGCGGCTCGGCTCCGAGTGGCAACTCGACAATCCGCACAGCGTTGTCACGGTGCTGCGCCCGGCGGTGACGGTCGCCGACGACCAGCCCGGAGGCCTGGCGACGATGCTGCGGTCTGCGATGGCCATCCTGTCCGAGGCCGGTGATCCACCGGCACAGTTCCTCCACGTCGACGATCTGGCGAGCGCGATTGATCTGGTGGTGCGAGACCGCATCGCCGGGGTGTTGAACGTTGCACCCGATGGCTGGATTCCGGCCGAGGACCTCGTGGCGCTGGCCGGTCCTAAGCCCCGGATTCGCGTCCCCGGGTGGATGGCCACCGCATTGGCGGCGGTTCGATTTCGCACGGGACTCGCCCCGACGCCGCCGGGATTGGTGCCCTACACCGAGTTCCCGTGGGTCGTCGCCAACGATCGGCTGCTCGCCCACGGCTGGAACCCGCAGAACTCGAACGAAGAGGCGTACGTCGCCGGCCACGAGGCCGGTCGTTTCGACATGCTCACCGCGAAGCGTCGTCAGCAGCTTGCTTTGGGCGGAGCGGCTGCTCTGGGAGTGGTGCTACTCGGTGTTGTGGGGTTGCTGATTCGTCGGGCTCGACGCCGACCGTGACCGGCTCGGGTGCGTCGGAGCGGCGACGCACGGACATGGTGCCGTAGAGAACCTCGGTGCGTCGTCGCCTCTGGCCAACCTCAGCCGGATGGCGCCACAGCCGCCCGGTCAGGGGCGGAGGGCCGGACGTGTGTTCGATGGCCACGGGGGCGATAGTAGTGCGGGCGCGGCGAACATTTCCCGCGGGATGGCCTGGCGCGGTGGCAAATGCGACACTGTGACCCACACTGGTGGACGCATTCGAAGTGATCGCAGCGCACCACCTTGCTCCACAGATACGTCGTGGCCACCACGACGTCAACCCGCAGCGGCATGTTCTCACCTATGACGATCTCCACCTCCGCCCTCCTCCCACCCGCCGACCACCGACCCGACGCGTCGTGGCTGGCACTCACCACCCATCGGCTTCCCATCGCCGAGGCCTACGAATGGGCATTGCGGCCCGACTGCGGCGCTGTGGTGCTGTTCTCCGGAACCGCCCGAGACCACTCCGATGGCCGACCCGACGTCTCCGTGCTCGAGTACGAGGCGTATGAAGAACAGGTCGTGCCTCGCCTGGCCGCGTTGGCCGACGCCGCTCGCGAGCGTTGGCCCGACCTGCGGCGCGTCGTCATGGTGCATCGCATCGGCCCCGTTCCCGTCGGGGAATCTGCGGTGGTCGTCGTGGCCGCGTCACCACACCGCGACGTTGCCTTCGACGCCGGCCGGTATTGCATCGACCAGCTCAAGATGACCATTCCGATCTGGAAACGCGAGGTGTGGGCAGGCGGCGAGTCATGGGGGCTCGAGCCGCAGCACATCACCGAGGTGTCGACGTGAGTAGCGCCATCTATTTCCTTCTGGGTGCTGTCGGATTCTGCATCGTCGGGTTCGTGGCGTTGTGGCTCCTTCACCGCGAGCCGAGGGCGACCACCGACCGGTCGGTGTCCTCGTTCTCCGGCAACCTCGCCGCGATTGCACCCAA
>CBESNZ010000198.1:0-6591 GCA_965531045.1 uncultured Acidimicrobiales bacterium | reverse complement strand
CGATTGGGTCGGATCGGGCCTGCGGTCATCGCCAGACGAACGGGGTGAGCAAGCTGCTCGGACAGGGCTTCCCGTAAAGACAGGGCTTCCCGAAGCGACGGTACGACGTGTACGCCGATCGGCAACCGGGATCGGAATGCCCGCCGGCCGAGGGCCGCGCCCCCCACTCGACGGGCCAACACCTGCGCCTTGCCAGTCGATGCACTCGTGCGGGTCACGGCATCACGGACCGCCTGATCGAGTTCGGCATCGATCAGCATCGAGGCTGCCGCACGGCGCGGCAGCGCCACATAATTCTCCGCCCCCTCGAGATACCCGGACCGCAACGAGGTTGCCGGCGCGACGATGGCCGACCACCATTCGAGGCTCACGCGATGAGCTCCACGCCTGCTCGGCGTTCCCGTTGGTCTCGCAACAAGATGCCGAGCGCCAAAAAGGCCAGCGACATCGAGCCTGGCAACAGGTTGTAGAACCACATCTGAATCAGAATCACGGCGAACGCGCCGTGCATCCATACGCGTGTGGTGTCGAGGCCGCGGCCACTTCGCCTCGTCATCGTCGCCACGAACCACAAGAACAGGAACAGCGCCGGATAGCCATGGGAGTAGAGAATCATCCACAGCTGACCGTGCGTGCCCACCGGCGGCAAAAGGGGAAAGTCCGGGTCGATGCGCGGCCAACCGAACCCGAACACCGGCGACTCCTTCACCTGCTCGAGCACACCCGAATACAACGTGGTGCGCGAACCGTTCGAGTGATCGCTTTCCGCTCGGTCGGTCACGAGCGTGCCAAGCGGAGAGAGACTCACCAACAACACGATGACGACGCCGACGCCGGCCATCTGCAGCAACCGGCCGATCTGGCCGGCCTGCGCACGGCGAAAGGCCACATAGATCGACAACGCCACAAGCGTGACCCACAAACCGCGGTTCACCGAAACGACGATTGGGATGAGCGCGCCGGCGAGCAGTACGGGCAGCAACTGCCGGGTACGGACGCTGAAGTGTTTGGCTCCCCCGAGCGTCACCGCGATGAGCGTGCCGAGGACGGCACCCCACTCGTTGGTGAATCGGAACGGATACGCAGGACGGGGCAGATCGAAGCCGAGAAACACCTGCACCTGGGCGAATCGCGGCTGCACGAGGTCACGAATGAAGCCGTCGCTTCCCGCGCCGGGGATGACCAGCGCCGCGAGGGTGGGCATCTCCCAGTCGCCGAGCACCAAGCCGAGGTACCCGCCGACCACCATCGTGGCCAGCATGACCAGAACAGCATTCATGATGCGAGCCGTCGGGAGCTGTTTGGTCGAAAGGTTGTACACGTACAGCATGATCACAATGGCTGTGACATAGATGCTCGTTCGATACAGGAACGCGAAATACTCGGCTGGCGTTGGGCTGTCGAGCATCTGCGCGCTCAACACGACCCAGACCAGGAACGCGATCCAAATGCCGGTTCCCTTTGGCGCCCGCACGCCGCGAGCGCGGACGAGGTGCAGGACCATCGGTACCGCCATGAGCACCCAGATCGCCTTCGTCAAACCCAGAAGGGCCCAGAGCGGTGCGCCGCCAAGGGCCCAAACAACAGGCCATCCGGGAGCGAACAGCCAGTCGATGATTCCGTGGCGATTCTTGCGGCCGCCCGCGAGACCGACCGGGCGACTCGGCGGACGAACCAGGACACCCATGGTCAAATACTTCGGCCGCGTCGCTGCACGAGCTGCATCACGCGCTCGCTGCTCATGAGTCGGAGCGCCACAATGACGGCCAGGTACGCACGCGGCTCTTTCCAGTGCAGCTTGAGCGTGTCCTTGACGGCGCCGAACGCCTTTCGGCGCTCCCCGAGAGATGCGTAGGAGAAGGCGATCTGCCCATTGATCCGGGCGAGTCCGACCGGCTCACCGGCGAAGTCGGGATGCCGCTCGACGACGTACGTGAGACCCTCGATGCGCATACGCCAGCTCTGCAGGAAGAACGACGCCTGATGCCACAGGATCGTGGTGAGCGGTTCGCAGATCGTGACGATGTCGGTCTTCCGGGTCGCTCGCAGGATCCACTCATAGTCCTCGCCGTACCCGCCCGGCACGTCTTCGTCGATCAGACCGACCTGCTCCACGAGTTCGCGTCGGAACAGGAATGTCGAAGGATGGGTCGCGTCGAAAACTCGCGACCGCAGGAGGTCACGACGGGTGATGCGCTCTTTGTCGGCAACGCGTTGCACCGACTCTCCCTCGAACTCGACGTCGATTCCGGTGGAAACGAAGGACACGTCGGGCTGTTGTACGAGGATGTCGATTTGGCGGCGGACCTTGTCGGCCCGCCAGAGGTCGTCGTCGTCACAGAACGCGATGAGCGGAGCGTCGGTGAATTCCATGCCGGTGTTGCGCGCCCCTTGGAGACCGGGGCGACGGGCGTTGGTGATGACGGTGACCGGTCGGTTGCCGTCGGAAATCGCGAGCGACATGTCGGGCTCGGAGCGATCGAAAATGACGAGCGTCTCAATGACGCCTTCGTAGTCCTGATCTGCGATCGCAGCGATGGTACGTCGGAGCAGTTCGGGACGATCGCGGGTCGCAACCATCACGGCCAGGCGAGGTTCTTGCTCTTCCACCGGCGGCCCACTCGGAGCGCTGCTCATCGGCCTTTCCCGATGTAGCCATACCAGCGCAACAGCGGAGAAGTAATCGCAGTGACCAGCCGGCGGTGCGCCGGCTCGAGGTTCTCACGCCATTCTTCGTCCGGTGTCAAGGTGACGGCGCCCTTGTCGAATCTCGACGGGTTGCCGGCCACCGAGTGGGTTGACTCGAGCTGCGCACGGTTGTGCTCGATAAACCCGAGCTCGCCCGGGACGAGGCCACCGAAGGTGAGGATGTCGGACAGCGTCTCGACCGGGTTTTCGATCAGATCTTCGTAGTGCACCTTCAGGACAGGCACTCGGAGCAGCCGAAACGCTGCGAATACGAGGTTCCAGCTGAGCCAGCGCCAGGCCATCGTCGCCGGGTGATACCGGTTCATCATCGCGTCGGTGTCGACCACCTCGACTTTGCGCTTCTTCTTGGTCCACGAATACGCGACGCCGCGCGGGTCGCGCACGAGATGCAGCACCCGCAGGTCGACGCCGGGGATGCGGTGCAGGAGAAGCCCTGTGGAAACCTGCTTGGTCGAATCGACGAGGACCCGCCGGCCAGACACCTTGACCGCCGAGCGAATCAGACTTTCGTAGAACGAACCCCACTCCTTGAGTGGGTCGCGGATCGAACGAAACAGTCGGGGGGCCAGCAGTGCGTGGGCAAACCGGTTGCGGTCGACCGACTCCTTGAGCTCGATGAGCTCCTCGCCGGAAACCTTGTCCCATCCGCCGGCAACCATTTCGCCGACCTCGGTCCAGAACTCGCACTGATTGAACCGCTCGCCGCAGCCGCACAGATTGTTCTCCACGAGTCCGCGTTGGAAAAGGTGTACGAGCTCGCCAACGGCGACCACGTCGTCATGTTGGCCAAGTAGATCGTTGAGCAACGTTGAACCGCTGCGGCCCACGCCGCCGACGTAGAGCATCGTGACGCGACCGCCGGGTCCAGCCGATCGGGGTCCATGAGACGCACGGCCGGTCGACTCGGCGGCCTGCACATTGATGGCCGCCACGTCATCGGTCGGTGGAAGGTGAGCCTTGGCTGGTTCGCGCGCCACTGCGAGGAGCGCCTCATCGAGCTCTGCGTACGACTCGACCAGCACCGCCTGCTTGTGAATGTGGAGGCGAGCCGCCAGTACTTGATCGCTGTCGGCGACTTCATCGTGGTCGGATTGGCGAGCGATGATGATGGGCCGCAGCCCGTTCCGATGCGCCAGGCGCACCATATCGACAGAGCCGTCGCAGATCATGGCCGACGCTGCCTTCGCTTCGGCTTCGAGTTCGTCGCGCAGGAGATAGTCGGTCGAAACCGCGTTCGTCATCGGGGCGGCAGTGCCCCGCTGAGCAACACATTCGCCGACCGGGCCGTCGGTGAGCCAGCGATCGACCCAACCCAGGAGCCGGCTGAACGGCACGGGGTCCGCGCCGACGACGACGAAAAGCCGTTCGATATGGGGCTCTTCGGCCGCGGGAAGTGTGGGATCTAGTGACAAAGACATGGCGATGGTGGGGCTACCCCACCTCTTGACGCTCGGTGAGCGACGTTTGTCGCGGCTCATCAACGGATTGTGTCGGAGTGGCAAAGGACGGTACTGCGGTCTGGCTGGAAACCTTCCAACGGCTGGCTTGGTTGCGCAGAGCGCCGGCGACATGGGCATTGACGGTGCGGAGTTGCATCCGCAACTCTGCGAGATCTTGACGGCGGCTTCGGCCGCGACCGACGACGACGTACGTCGCATCAACCATAGACGCAAGACTGAGTGCGTCGGGGTGACGCAAGGCCGGGGGCGCGTCGAACACGACAACGGCGCCTTGCTCGCGCACCACCTTGAGAATCTGGCGGATGCCGGCGGCGGAAAGCGGTTGCGGGACGCCGGTGGTGCGGCCGCTCGGAATCAGTCGCAGACCGAGGTGTTCGGGGGCGGCGGCCAGCAGGTCGTCGACTTCCTCTCGACTGGCTTGACCGCGGAAGAAGTCGTCGAGCCCAGGCAGGTCGGTCAGCCCGAACACTCTGTCGATGTCGGGATTCTGGCGGTCGGCACTGACGAGGTACACGAGGCGCCCGGCCTGGCGCAGGGCCAGCGCCGTGTTGACTGCGGTCGTCGTTCGGCCCTCTTTCTCATTGGCGCTGACGATGAGGACCGAAGTGAGATCTTCGCCCCCCATCGCGACGACTGCCGTGCCGAACCGACGGAAGGCGTTTGCTCCGTCGGTCTCTGCCCGGACCGCCGTGACCAGTACCGGGGTCTCTTCGGTGATGCGCGGGATGGTGCCGACGACCGGAACGTCGAGCTCCCCCTCGATGTCGTCGACGTCACGAATGCGTCGGTCGACCCGATCGGCGAACAGCGCCAGAGCGATACCGCCCATCGTGCCGATGACCGCCGCGACGGCGAGGGCGAGCAATCGGTTGATACCGCTGTGGATCTCGTCGGCTTCCGAAGGTGCGCCGAGCACGCGACCCACGTTCACCTCGGAGGTGCGAATTTGATTGGCGATGCCCTGCAAACGGTTGCGATCGGTCCGCGCCAGCGAGAGGTCGGTTTGGGCCGCGATGTAGGCGGCCGACTCGCGCTCGGGCGGATCGGCCGCTGGGTCGGGCTGCTGCTCGGCGATGACGGCGAGGGAATCGGCGATGTTCTTCTCGGAAATCGCGATCTGGGCGTCGTACAGGGCGAGCCGCTGCGCCCGATTCTGAATGGCCGACTCGAGGTTGAACCGAATGTATTCGTCGCCGAAAGCCTCGACGATCTCTTGCGCTCGTTGCGGCGTTTGCGCCTCAAAGGTGAATTTCATCAGTCGAGTTCCGTCGGCGGCGGCGATGGTGAAGTCGTCGTGCAGCTCGTCGACGGTCAGATCGAGACCGACGGACTTGATCACGGCGAGCGCGACCGGGTCGGAGGAGGCGATGCCCATTTCGGTGGCCTCGTTCACCTCGAGTCGAGGGTCGTTGCCTTCGATCACGTCCAGCGTTTCGGGTTCGACCAGGACGGTGATGTCGGAGCTGTATGTCGTGGTTTGTTCAGGTACGAATTGCCACGCGAGCACGAGCGCGCCAACGAGGCACAATGCCACCAACCACCAGCGCCGACGAAGGGCGAGGCCGTAATAACCGAGTTCGATATCGTCGTTGTCCATCGGAATCCTTGGGGGAGATGCCCTTAACTGATCGGCAGGAACCGAAAGCTCTATAGCTCAAGGAAAACCCACTACGGTCGCGGGCGCAACAGGTCGTTCGGCCCTACGGCCCGACCGCCACATCGCCCTTCAACCGTACGACCAAGGCGGCCCAAACATGCCCTCACCCGTGCTCGTCGCCGGCCCGCCGCGGTCCGGGACCACCTGGGTGGCCGAAACGCTTGCGGCGCACCCCGAGACCCGACTTGTCCACGAACCGGACAATCATCGGCTGTGGCCGGCCGCCGTCATAGCGAAGGCCGGTCTCGGGCGCCACCCGGTGCTGTCAGCGGAACCGGACCAGTCCTACTCGCAAGCACGCGAGACCGCGGCGTTTGAAGCCCTCTGGCGGGACGCCGCTGCCGGCGTCGACAATCAGGCTTTGGGCGCTGACGGCAAGGGCCATGGACTGCGAATCGGGTGGAGGCTGCGCCGCGGGGCGCTCTCGACGATGCGGTCGGCATGGGTGGACAGCCTGCTTGCCGGATCCACCTCTTTCGGCGGAGGGATCGTCACGGCGATAGCGCACATCGCTCCGAAACCTCCTCTGCACCCTGCGCCGCACCTGGTCATCAAGTCGGTGCAAGCCACATTCGCTCTCGAGTACGTGAGCCGGCTGATCGAGAGCCCCGTCGTCATCGTGCGACGAGATCCCCGTAACGCTGTTGCCAGCTGGCTCGATCTCGGCTGGACCATTCCGCGCTACGAAGACGACCCCGGTATTCGAACCGAAATCCTCGACCCGGCCGGCATCGTGCCACCGCCGCAGGGTTCGCCCGCCACGGA
>CBESNZ010000197.1:0-6616 GCA_965531045.1 uncultured Acidimicrobiales bacterium | reverse complement strand
CGATGCCATTGATGGCCTCGGTCAGATCTCCCTGATCGAGAAAGTGCACGCCGTAAAGCGCTCGACCCGGGGAGCCACTGGGACGACTGTGCCGAACCTCGGCAGCCCCGCGATGCGAACCGACCGAGATCTCGACGATCGTGCCGGGAATGATGTGGCCGAGAGCCGGGCCCTCGAGTTGCGCTCCCATGACCGACAGGTCCTTGACGTCGACGGCGAGCGCTATCGGCTGCGACGCCCGCATCAGCCGGTCCGGCTCGGACACGATCATCGACACGACGAGCGAACCCGCAGCATGCCGTCGGGCGAGGCGATCAATACCGGAAACCAAGTCTGCCATGAGGACGTATCGACACGTCAGGCTTCGACCTGAAGCGACCCGTTGGGCGGGTCAAGGGGCGGGTACCGCCACGGGCGGGGCGACGCCGACATACTCGGCCGTGGGGCGAATGATCTTGTTGTCGGCCGCCTGCTCGAGCACGTGGGCACACCAACCAAAGACCCGGCTCGTGGTGAACGCCGGCGTGAACATGTCCGCGGGGATGCCGGCGAGATGCAGCGCCAGGGCGGCATAGAACTCGACGTTGGTCACGATGACCGCATCCGGTTTCCAGGAACGCAGAAGGGCGAGCATCCGCTTCTCGATCTCGACGCACCGATCGACCAGGGGACCGCCCATGGCGATCGCAACATCGCGCAGCACCAACGAACGCGGATCGTCGGCCCGATACACGGCATGCCCGAACCCCATGATCTTGCCGCCCGCCTCCAACTGCTGCGTGGCCCACCGCTCGGTGTTGCGGGCGTCGCCGATCTCCTCGACCATCGACAGGACGCGGCTCGGTGCCCCGCCGTGCAGCGGACCGGCCAGCGACGCTATCGCCCCACCGATGGCTCCGGAGACGCTCGAACCGGTGCTCGTGATGCTGCGGGCGGTGAACGTGGAATTGTTGAAACCGTGATCAGCCGTGAGCGCCAGGTAGGTTTCCACAGCCCGCACCGCCTCGTCGGAGGGTCTGCTCCCGACCACCATACGAACGAAGTCGGCGGCGTGTCCCAGGCTCGGATCTGCCGCCAATGCGGGTTGTCCGGTCGTCAGTCGCCAAGCGTTCGTGAGAACCGACGGAACGACCGCTGCCACCCGCACGCAGGTCGCTCGGCGTTCATCGGGCGATTGGTCGAGGGTCGGAGTGTCGTTCACCAACAACGGCAGGGAGGCGCGAAGGGCGGTCGCAGGCGACGGGGCCTGCCGGGCGATGTCGGCGAGCAGCGGCGCCAAAGCGGGGTCGATCATGCGGGCCGATCCGAGCTGGGCGCGGAAGCTGGCCTCGCGTTCTGCGCTCGGCAGTTCACCGTCGATCAGCAGCGCCCCGATGGCCTCGAGTGACCTCGTCCGGGCCAGCTCGGTGGCGTCGTACTGCCGATAGTGGAAAAACCCCTCCTGCCCGCGGACCGAGCCGACGTTGGTTTCGGCCACGACGAGACCCTTCAGTCCAGCTGGGGCTCGACGCGGCTGGTCGGTGTTCTCGGACTTGGGTTCGGCGATGCTCATGGTGAAAGCTTGCCGAATCCGAGCAGTGTTGACAATATTGATCAAGTCAACGTTGATTCACGCAACATGGTCGCGGATCGACAGGCAAGAATGGAACAGGGTCTGAATGAACAAGCAACGAATGCCGACCACCGGATGCTGACGGCGGCCGAGGCTGCGGCCCGACTCGGCGTGAAGCGAGCAACGCTGTACGCCTACGTCAGTCGAGGACTCCTCTCCCGGCAGGTCGCACTCGACGGCCGCACCAGCCTGTTTGACGCCGACGAGATTGCAGCGTTTCGATCGAGCCGAAAGTCCGCAGCGCAAGGCGAGCTGTCGACCGTCCTGTCCTCGGGGATCACCCGCGTCAGGGACGACGGCCTGCTGTATCGAGGTCGCGATGTCGCAGAGTTGCTGGCTGCCGGTCTCGCCTACGAGAACGTGGTCGACACGCTGTGGGGAAGCACCGCGCCATGGCCTGAGAGCGCAGCGATCGTCGACGCATGCATCGCGGCCCAGCAACATCTTCCGTCGTCCACGCCCAGGATCGATCGACTGCGGATCATCACCGCGGCCACGTCGGCGCTCGATCCATTGCGCTACGACCTCTCCCCCGCTGCCACCCACGCGGCCGGCCGCACGCTGCTCCGGGCAATGGTCATGTCACTTCCCGTCACCTCTGCGGCGACCATCGACGAGAGTGGTGGTCTGGCCGACCAACTCTGGGTTCGTCTCAGCCCTCGCCGAGGATCGCGGGCCGAACGGGCGGCGCTGAACGCAGCGTTGGTTGCGCTGATCGATCACGGTCTCGCGAGTTCGACGTTTGCGGTTCGGATCGCCGCCTCGGTTCGCGCCGACCCGTACTCTGCGGTCAGCGCCGGTCTCGGCGTCGGTGGCGGACCCTTCCATGGCGCCGCGAGCGCGGCCGTTCACGACCTCCTCGTCGCGGCGGAAAGCGGCGATCCGGCCGCAGCGGTCGGCGATGCGCGAAAGCGCCTCGGCCACATGCCGGGATTCGGCCACACGGTGTACAAGGAGCAGGATCCACGCTTCGGCGCGCTCATGACGCGCGTGCTCGAGGCCTGGCCGGACCACCCGCGAACCGCGACGGTACACACCGTGCGCGATGTCATCAGCGAACGCAGCGATCGCCTGGTGAACGTCGACTTCGCCCTCGGTTCGCTCAGCTTCCTCGGCGGCATGGACGCCGACGCCGGCGAGACGATCTTCATGATCGCGAGAACCGCGGGATGGATTGCCCACGCCGGCGAGGAGTATCTCGAGAAACCACTTCGCTTCCGCCCGCAGGCCCGCTACACCGGCCCGACAGCGCCTTCGACGCACTGAGCGACTCGAGCCACACGCCGTTGCCGTACCGGTTGCGCACCTCACTACGCTGTTTGCCCGTGTACATCCTTGTGACCAACGACGATGGCGTCGACTCGCCTGCCATCGCTCCCCTCGTTCGTGCCCTACGGCGCATCGCCGATCGGGTCGAGGTCGTTGTCCCCGACGGCGAACGGAGCTGGATCGGCAAGGCGGTGAGCCGTCAGAGCGACCTGTCGGTCGACCAGCGCGTACTCGACGGCATCGCGGTCACCACCGTCACCGGATACCCCGCCGACTGCACGCAGCTCGGCCTGTACAACCTCTTCGATGCCCAGCCCGACCTCGTCGTATCGGGCATCAACATCGGGTCGAACTACGGCTCGGCCCACACCGTCGGGAGCGGCACCGTCGGCGGTGCCTTCGAAGCGGCGATCTGTGGGTTCCCGGCGATTGCGGTTTCGGCCTGCAGCGGACGCGACAACTGGCCCGAATGGTCAACGCACATGGCGAGCCCCGCGTCGGCCGCCGACTGGGAGCCGTTTGCCGAGATCTCGGCAGAGATCGCCGCCGACGTCCTGGCCAACGGACTCGATTGCGACCTGCTCTCGGTCAACATGCCAGAGGGTTCGGCGCTCGACACCCCGCGCAAGGTCACTCCACTGACACCCACCCGTTACGGCCAACTCTTCCGACAACAGCCCGACGGCACATTCCGCCACGACTGGCGAACCGGCCTGCAGGTCCCGTCCGGCGACCGCTCGGGAGACTTCCCGACCGTCATGTCCGGCACCGTCTCGATCGTGCCGCTCCAAATCGCGAACATGACGGCGACCGTTCCCGGTCTCGCAGATCGGTTCGACCGCCAAGCGTGACCAACCGCGCCTCGAATTCGGTTCGCTACCTGCGCCAGTCGTAGCCGAGCCGACGCGATATGAGCGCCGCATGGTTGAGCAGGGCATCGGAGACCCCCTGCACGTCTTCGGGCGGAAAACGAAACCCGGGCCCGTGGATGTGGAGCGCGGCGACGGCCGAACCGCTCGCATCGAACACCGGCGCCGCGATGGAACAAATGTTCTCGGCGTATTCCTCGAGCGTCCAGCAGTAGCCGTCGACCGCAACCTTCGCGATGCGGCTGCGCATACGGGCGGGATCGGTGACGGTGCGCTTCGTGTAGGCCTCGTGGTCGCGAACCATGTAGCGCTCGACCGCCTCGTCGGACCATTGCGCCATGATCACGTAGCCGGACGAGACCACGTGCATCGGGACGCGCTCACCGGTCCAGTCGCGCACCTGCACGGGATTCGGGCACTCGAGTTGATCGATGTAGTGCATGTCGTAGCCGGTCGGAACCGCCAAACCCACGGCCTCGGACACCACCTCGACCAGAGATTCCATCGGCGGTCGCGCCGCGGCGATCAGCCGTTGTACCGGCGAGACGGTGCCGGCGATCTCTTCGACGAATGGGCCGATCCGATATTCGTTGGCTCCGTCGGCACGGGCGACCGCCCCGAGATCATCCATCGTGGCGAGCAGACGGGCCACGGTGCTGGTGGGCAGATCGGTTCGTCGGGCCAGCTCACTGATGCCGGCAGGAGACGAGGACAGCGACCGCAGGATCGCGAACGCCCGTTCGACCGATTGCACCGAGCCGCCCGATGAGCGGCCTCCCGCTTTTGAGCGCAGGAATGGCGGCGAGGACTTCGAGGTTTCTTCCGCAGACCGCTTCTCGACCATGGCGTCCCACACTACAGGATAATCCCGTCTGATGGGAAGCGCCTGGTGCTACTCTGCGCTTTGCGTGGCACCATGCCAGCCAATCGCACCGTGCGCCTTTTGCGCCCGACCGAAGAGGAAACCATGGCCGACGAAGAGGACTTCGAAGACGTCGATCTCTCGAAGCTCGATAACGACGAGTTGACCGCACAGATGCACGATGATCTGTACGACGGCCTCCGCGACGAGATCACCGAGGGCACCAACATCCTACTCGGCCGTGGCTGGAGCGCCGACAAGGTACTGAACATCGCACTCGTCGAAGGCATGCGCATCGTGGGCATCGATTTTCGGGACGGCATCCTGTTCGTGCCCGAGGTGCTCCTGGCCGCCAACGCCATGAAGGCGGGCATGGCAATTCTGCGGCCCCTGTTGGCCGAGACCGGCGCCGAGCCGATCGGCAAAGTGGTGGTCGGCACGGTGAAGGGCGACATCCACGACATCGGCAAGAACCTCGTGGCGATGATGCTCGAGGGAGCCGGCTTCGAAGTCATCGATCTGGGTATCAACACCGACGTCGACGAGTTCTTCGCCGCACTCGACGAACACAAGCCCGACATCCTCGGCATGTCCGCACTCCTGACCACGACGATGCCGTACATGAAGGTGGTCATCGACACGCTCATCGAACACGGGCGACGCGACGACTTCATCGTGCTCGTGGGCGGCGCTCCGCTCAACGAGGAATTCAGTGAAGCAATAGGCGCCGACGCCTACTGCCGCGACGCCGCCGTCGCGTCCGAGACCGCCAAAGCGCTCGTGCAGCAACGACGCGCTGCGGCGTAGCCGCGTCGTGACCGACGCACCAGCAAGCTCATCGACCGCGCCGCGCGTGCTCGTATTGGCCTGTGGCGCATTGGCGCGTGAGCTCCTGGCGATCAATCAACTCAATGGTCTCGACCACATCGACGTCGAGTGTCTTCCGGCGAAGTACCACATGCGGCCCACGAAGATCGTGCCCGAACTCCGCCGCCGGCTGCCAAAGGCCATGGCAACGTATGACCGCGTGTACATCGGGTACGCCGAGTGCGGCACCCAAGGGGAAATCGACGTGCTCCTCGCGGAGGAGCCAACGCTGGAACGCCTCCCCGGTGCCCACTGCTACGAGTTCTTTGCCGGCGCCGACGAATTCGCCGCCATGCACGACGCGGAACCGGGCACGTTCTACCTCACCGACTATCTGGTTCGACATTTCGATCGAGTGGTCTGGGCCGGCCTCGGACTCGACCGCCACCCCGAGCTCCTCGATGACTACTTCGGGAACTACACCCGGGTGATGTACCTCGCCCAAACCGACGATCCCGAGCTGGTTGTGTTGGCCGAGGCCGCAGCAGAGCGGCTGGGTCTACGTTGCGAGGTGGTTCCGACCGGATACGGCGGCCTCGAAACGGCCGTGCTCACCATTGGCCCCGCCCGGAAACAACCCAGCGGGACCGCACATCGTGAGTGACCAACAGTCCACGGGCGACGAGCCGGCACGCCGGGTCCGACGGTCGCGCGGCGGCCCGCCGAGCATGGTCACGATCTTTTGGCGCGACATCCCCGCCCAGGTGAACGTCAAGGGGACCGACGCGAAGCGCCTCATGCCACAGCGCTTCCAGGTGGCGATCGACCGCGCGGCGATGATCGCCGACATGTCCGACACCGACGCCTACGTCGCCCAGTGGCGACAAGAAGCAAAGGCAGTGTCGGGCGACCCACTCGAGGCTGCGATCGCCGAAGCTGGTCGACTCGACGCGCTCTACCCCAGCGAACGGCTGAACGAATTCGTAGAAAACGGCGGCACCGACCCAGCAAGCAATCGACAGCAACCATGCTGACAGACCACGGACAGCCACCCAGAAAAACGAAGCAACCAATGCTAACGAACCACCGACAACCAGGCAGGGGACGTTTTCGCCCCGGCGAAAACTCCGTAAGCGACGAGGCCGCCAGGCCGCAGGAGCGACGGGGATGTTTTCGCGCCAGCGAAAACTCCGTAAG
>CBESNZ010000196.1:0-6622 GCA_965531045.1 uncultured Acidimicrobiales bacterium | reverse complement strand
ATCTCCGAGGTCTACAAGATTCACGATCAGCTCAAGAAGGCTGTCGGTCGAAAACGCGCCATCGAGATACTCGAACGCGTCGGCATCCCCGATCCCGAGCGGCGTGCACGGTCGTACCCCCACGAGATGTCGGGCGGCATGGCGCAGCGAGTGATGATCGCCATGGCGCTCGCCCTCGAACCACAGGTGCTCATCGCCGACGAGCCCACGACGGCACTCGACGTCACCATCCAGGCGCAGATCCTCGATCTCATGCGCGGGCTGCAGACCGACTTCGGCACGTCGGTCCTGCTCATCACCCACGACCTCGGCGTCGTCGCCGAGATGGCCGACCGTGTGGCAGTGATGTACGCCGGCCAAATCGTCGAGGAGAACGAGGTCGACGCACTGTTCGCCAATCCCTTACACCCGTACACGCAAGGTCTGATCGGTTCGATCCCGGTGCTCGGCCGACAGGTCGACGAGTTGGTCACGATCCCAGGCGTCGTGCCCCGGCTCATCGATCTTCAGCCCGGCTGCCGGTTTGCCGGGCGCTGCACCGCGAGGATCGAGGCCAACCTCGAGATCTGTACCGTCGAGCAGCCCGATCTGGTGAACCACGCCCCCGGTCACGACGTGCGGTGCTGGCTCCATCACCTAGACGAAACAGACGAAGACGAAACAGACGAGTCCGGAACAGTCGGGTCCGGAACGAGGACCACCGAATGAGCGAGCCGCTGCTCAAGATTCGGGGTTTGGTGAAAGACTTCTCGGTCAAGGGAGGCATCCTCCAACGCACCGTCGCCAACGTCCGTGCCGTCGCCGGCGTCGACCTCGACATCCACCGCGGTGAAACCCTCGGGCTCGTGGGCGAGAGCGGCTGCGGGAAGTCGACACTCGGCCGCATGCTCGTCCGCTTGCTCGACCCCACGGAGGGATCCATCACCTTCGACGGCAACGACCTCGCGGCCGCCGATGGGGCCCAGCTCAAAGCGCTGCGGCGTGACGTGCAGATGATCTTCCAAGATCCGTATTCATCGCTCGATCCGCGGGCACCGGTCGGCGACAGCATCGCCGAGGGTCTGCGGATCCACGGCATCGGCGACCGCAGCGAGCAACGTCAACGAGTGGCAGAGACGCTCGAGTTGGTTGGTCTGCGTCCCGACCAGGCCCAGCGATTTCCGCACGAATTCTCGGGCGGTCAGCGCCAACGGGTCGGCATCGCTCGAGCCCTGATACTGCGCCCGAAGTTCGTCGTTGCCGACGAGCCCGTCTCCGCGCTCGACGTCTCTGTACAGGCGCAGGTGCTCAACCTCTTGCGCGACCTTCAAAGCGAGCTCGACCTCACCGTGCTGTTCATCGCGCACAACCTTGCGGTTGTCGAACACGTCAGCGATCGGGTTGCGGTGATGTATCTCGGGAACGTGGTGGAAATCGCCGGCCAAGAGGCGCTCTATCGCGAGCCGCAGCACCCCTACACCGAAGCATTGCTCTCCGCCATACCGGTGCCCGACCCCACACTGCGGCGCGAGCGAATCGTTCTGCAGGGCGACGTTCCGAGCCCCCTGAACCCGCCGACGGGCTGCACATTTCACCCCCGCTGTCCGATCGTCGACCCGAGCATCTGCGCAACAAAGGTTCCGGTCTTGTCACTGGTCGACGGCGACGAGACGCACTCCGCTGCCTGCCACGTGCGCAACCCCCCGCCCGCCGGAATCACGATCGAGACTTTTCCGAACGGGGTCGACCAGCAGTAGCGTCGGGTTGATGGACACCGCAATTGCAGGAACCTGCTCGGACGACTTCGCCGCAGTGCGCGAAGGCTTTGCCAAGAACTTCGACGCGGGCGACATCGGCGCGAGTTGCGCTGTCACGGTCGGCGGCGAGCTCGTTGTGGATCTGTGGGGTGGTTATCGTGATCTCGATCGCCACACCCCATGGCAACGCGACACGATCGTCAACGTCTGGTCGACCACCAAGATGACCGCCGCGCTGTGTGTACTGATGTTGCACGACCGCGGACGGTTGTCGGTCGACGAGCCGATGGCCACCTACTGGCCCGAGTTCGGCGTCAACGGCAAGGCGGAAGTTCTCGTGCGGCACGTGCTGGGCCACACGGCCGGACTGCCCGCGTTCGACGAGTTCGTCGATGACCAAGTGGTCTTCGACTGGGACGAGTGCTGCAGCCGCCTGGCCGCACAGAAGCCACGCTGGACTCCGGGCGACGGGTCGGGCTACCACGCGGAAACGCAGGGCTGGCTCCTCGGCGAGCTGGTGCGTCGACTCGACGGGCGCACGATCGGCCAGTTCTTCCACGACGAGGTGGCCACGCCACTCGGCGTCGACTTCCACATCGGCGTCCCTGACGAACACGTTCACCGCATCGCAGATCTCGCCGTGCTCGACGCGGTGCCGTTCTCCTCCGGTGACGACGCGAATTCGGCCGCTGCCGATCGCCGCTCGCTGCGCAGCATGGTCGTGGCCAACACCGCCGCCTGGCGACGGGCAGAGATGCCGGCGTCCGGCGGCCACGGCAACGCCCGCTCCGTCGCTCTCGCAATGGCTCCCCTCGCCAACGGTGGTTCGGCGGCCGGGACCCGGCTTGTTTCTCCCGAGACGATCGAGCGCATCTTCGACGTGCAATCCGACGGAGTCGACCGTGTCCTCGGGCGCCACTTCAAGCTCGGCATCGGCTACGGCCTCAACAGTCCGGGTGCCCCCGTCGTGGCCAACGATCGGTCGCTGTGGTGGGCCGGGTGGGGCGGATCGATGTGCGTGGTCGACCTCGAGAACAACATGACGGTCAGCTATGTGATGAACCGCATGATGGGTGAGGACGACTTTCGTGCGATCAACGTGATCTTCGCCGCCCATGGCGCCGTGGCTGCGGGTTAGAGCTCGATCACGATCTTGCCGATGGCAGAGTCGGTATACAGGTCGACCAAGGCCTGCGGGGCTTGCTCGAGCCCCTGGTACGTGTTCGCCCGAAACTTGAGTCGACCGTCGTCGAGCAGCTCGCGGAACTCGGTCATGATCTGGGGCACGAACCCTTGGTAGTCGATCGTGTTGAATCCCATCATGGTGGCGCGTCGGCTCATCAGCCGGTCGTAATTCGCCAACCGGTAGCGCTCGCTGCTGTTGTCGAGTGACACGCTGCCGCACAACGCGATGCGGCCGCCGACGGCGATTCGGCGGAAGAGCAGGTCGAGCATTTCGCCGCCCACGTTCTCGAACACCGCATCGATGCCCTGCGGGAACGCCGCCTTGATGCGCTGGTCCACATCCTCGGTCTTGTAGTTGATGCAGTCGTCGAAACCCAGATCATCGATACACCAGGCACACTTCTCGTCCGATCCCGCCGTGCCGACCACGTAGGCGCCGCGCTGTTTGGCGAGTTGGCCGGCGACGGAACCGACCAGACTCGACGTGCTGGTGACGAGTACGCTCTCGCCTTCCTGCACGTCGAGAATCTTGTTGATACCTATCCATGCGGTCCATCCGGGACTCCCAAGGACCGTTGCGGCTTCGAGAGCTGACGCACCGTCGGGCACAAGGGTGGCGTACTCAAAAGGCCGGGCTCGATCGTTCGTGGCGAGGCAGTACTGCTGCCAGCCGGTCATCGCCGTGACCGACGCCCCGACCTCATAGCCCTCGACGTTCGACTTCACGATCTCGCCGATACCACTCCCGCGCACCGCGGCACCGATCTCCACCGGGGGGAGATACCCGCTGCCGGCCTCGCCGAGCCAACTACGGATAGCGGGGTCGATGACCAGGTGCGTGGCCCGCACCAGCACTTCGCGCTCCCCCGGTTCGGGGATGTCGCCAACGCCCGAGCCGAAGCAATCGAGGCTCACGAGCCCGGCGGGCCGTTTCACCAACGTGATCTGCTCGTTGCTCGCCATGCTGCTGTGTCTACGTGGTCGGCCCCATTTGGGCAAGCGCAACGAGCAACCGATCGACGTCTTCGGTGGAGGTGTACAGCGACACGCCAACGCGAACACCGCCGCCGGAGTCGGCCAGGCCAAGCGCGTCGACGGCGCCAAGGCCATAGTTGTGACCCGACCACACCGCAACGCGCTCGGTTGCGAGCGCTGCCGCCACCTGGACCGGGGCCATGCCGTGGACGTTGAAGTACAGCGTGGGCGTCCGGCCTTCGGTGCCACCCATGCCGTACGTCGTGACGTGATCCATTGCCTGGAGGCCCCGCAGCAGCGGCGTAAACGTCGCGGTCTCGTGGGCGGCAACCTGGTCCATGCCGACATCGAGGAGGTACTCGGCGGCGGCCCGCATGCCCGCCATACCCTCGAACGACGCCGTGCCCCACTCGATACGTTCCGGGCCTCGATCGAGCGCGGGCCGGACCTTGTACACGTCGAGCGCATCGAGGAGTTCGGGTTCGAGCCAAAGCGCAGCCTGGTGCGGGCCGTACCACTTGTAGGCCGACGTGACGTAGGCATCGCAGCCGATCGCCGCCAGGTCCACGCGGCGGTGCGGCGTGAGATGCACCCCGTCGATGATCACCTTGGCACCAGCCGAATGCGCTGCGGCGGTGACCGCAGCCAGATCGGGGATCGTGCCGATGACGTTCGATGCTCCCGTCACGGCGACCCATTTGGTTCGGTCGCTGAGCTGGGCCGAGACCGCCTCGGTGGAGAGGATGCCGGTCGCCGGTTCGAGTTCGGCGAAGCGCACCACTGCGCCCCGGTCGCGGGCCACCAGCAGCCAGGGCGACACGTTGGCCTCGTGATCGATCTGCGTGCACACGATCTCGTCGCCCTCGCGCAGTTCGTGCGCAGCGGCCAGGGCGAGGCGCATCAGCATGGCGGTCGCCGAAGGTCCGAGCGTCAGGCCCGCCGGGTCGGCCCCCAGGAGCCGGGCAACGGTGGTGCGGGTGGAGTCGACAAGTTCCTCACAGGCCTTGGTCATCGCAAACTCTCCGCCGAGGTTGGCGTTGTTTCCGCTGCGCTGCCAGGCGGTCATTGCGTCGATGGCGCTGTCGACCACTTGGGTTCCGGCCGGTCCGTCAAAGCGCGCCCACTCCGCTGTGTCGGAGTCGACAACGGCGGGAAAACGAGAACGATGTGCAGCAAGATCCATGCGGCCGAGACTACTGCTCGTGCCTTCGGCGAGGGCGTGCTCAGTCTCGAGCAACGCGCTCGTCCCGAGCTACGAGCAGCAGACAGGCGAAGCTGGCGATGATCGCCACGGTGCGGATCAGGTTCAACCGGTTCCAGTCGGCCTCGAAGTCGGCGCGGCCGATGGCTGCGGTCTGTTCGGTCACGGTGGTGACCAGCGCAAGCTCATCGTTCAGCACGACGTTGCCGGCGAACGTGATGCCGACGCCAACGAGGTAGAGCGTCAAGGCGGTGGCGGCGACCAGCCGAACGTTTCGACCTGCGTCCCACCGAAACACCAAGACGGCGATCAACGCAGGGATCGACCCGAAGAAGACCGTGGCGAACCAGGGGTTGCGAATGGTCGCGTTGATGGCTTGAAAGGTCTCGACGTAGGTGACGTCGCCGACGACCGCCAGCCCGCGGATGACCGACCATTGATAGGTGAAGAAGAAGCCGGCGGACAGACCGACCAGGAGCTTGGCCGCCAGCAGGACGGCGGTGGAGGTGCGAACGTTCATGGTGATCCTCTTTATTCGTACTTGAGAGTTCGATTAATAATCGAACGTACTGGTACGCTTTGTCAAGGAGAAATCTGTGGCCGCATCAAAACCGCACCGAACACCACCGTCGCGACGGGGCCGGCCCCGAGCCGGTGAGCAAGCCGCGCGCAGACAAGCCGTGCTGGATGCCGCGCTCGACGAACTGCTCGAACACGGGTACGAACAGGTGACCATGGCGTCGATTGCCCGGCGCGCCGGCGCGTCGAAAGAAACCCTCTACAACTGGTTCGGCAACCGAACCGGCCTGTTCACCGCGCTGATCGAGGCCAACGCCGACGGATCGGCAACGCGGGTGAGCGCAGCACTCGCCGACGACACCGATCCCATCGCCACGTTGACGGGTTACGCCGCCGGTTTACTCACGCTGTTGACAAGCCCACCGTCGGTCGCACTGAATCGCGCAGCGATGACCGACCTCGAACTCGCCGAGGTACTGCTGGCGTCGGGTCGACACCGCATCGGACCCGTCGTCGAGCACTACCTGGCCCAACTCCACGAGCGCTCGGTCATCCACGCGCCCGACCCCGCCGAAGCGTTCACGCTGCTCTACGGCCTCATCATGGAAGACACCCAGATCAGGGTGTTGCTCGGCGAGAAGCCTCCGTCATCAGCCGCCATCGGCCGACGCGCGACAAGCGCGGTCGAACGATTCGTCGCCCTGAGCTCGCCCGCTTAGAACACCACCGGCATGCCTTCGAGGCCGACGACGAAGTTCGCCGGGCGGATTGGCAGTTCGGCGTTCGGGGCCAACTCGATGTTGGGCATGCGTTCGAAAAGGGTTTCGAACATCACCAGGAGCTCGAGGCGGGCCAGGGCCGATCCGAGGCAGAAGTGGGTGCCGAACCCGAACGCGATGTGGTGCTTGTTGTCTCGTTCGACGTCAAAGGCGAACGGGTCGTCGAAGTACTTCTCGTCGCGGTTGGCCGACGGGTACATCAACAGAATCTGATCCCCCTCGGCGAT
>CBESNZ010000195.1:0-6644 GCA_965531045.1 uncultured Acidimicrobiales bacterium | reverse complement strand
GATTCTCTCCCCTGTGTGCCCGGAAAGGGCACAACACCGGCGGTTTCAAATCGCCTCCGGCGGCTTCGCCGGCGAGCGCAGCGAGCAAAGGGCGAGGTGGAGCGGTCCGTCCATCGGCAATCGCCAACGGCGATGGGCGTTGACGATGAGACGACAACCGGTGACCGGGTGCCAAGGGCCTTGCGGCCTGAGCAAGCCTCCGTGGCTCGAACGGCCCGAGCGGAGCGGGAGAAACGCCATGGGCGAGGAAGGCTCGCCCGCTAGCCTCTACGCCCATGGCCCAGCCTTATGTACCGCAGGACTTCGAGGGGCGTTGGCAGCAGCGCTGGCTCGACGACGGCCTGTATGAAATCGACAACGACGATCCCCGTCCGCCGTACTACGTGCTGTCGATGTATCCGTATCCGAGCGGCCCCGCCCACATCGGGCATGTGCGCAACTACACCTTCGGCGACCTGCTGGTGCGTTACCGCACCATGTGTGGCGACGGGGTGTTGTCGCCGATCGGGTTCGATTCGTTTGGCCTGCCGGCCGAGAACGCGGCCCTGAAGTCGGGCGTGCACCCGCGGATCAACACCGACGCCAACGTCGAAACACTGGTGGCGTCGCTCAAACGCATCGGCGCCGTGTACGACTGGCGGCGCACGGTCAAGAGCCACGACCCCGACTACATGCGCTGGACGCAGTGGATCTTCCTCAAGTTCTACGAAGCCGGCCTGGTGTTTCGCAAGGAGTCGCCGGTCAACTGGTGCCCCGGCTGTCAGACCGTGTTGGCCAACGAGCAGGTCATCGACGGCCTGTGCGACCGCAGCGACGACCCCGTCGAGCGGCGCGACATGGAACAGTGGTTCTACAAGATCACCGATTACGCCCAGGAATTGCTCGACGACATCGACGGGCTCGAGTGGCCCGAACGGGTCAAGACGATGCAGCGCAACTGGATCGGTCGCTCCGAGGGCGCCGAGTTCGGGCTGCCCATCGCCGATGCGGACGGCAACGCCCGCACCGACGTCGACCCCATCATGGTGTTCACCACCCGCCCCGACACCAGCTTCGGCATGACCTTCGCGGTGATGTCGCCCGAACACCCTCGCGTGGGCGAGCTCACGACCGATCAGAACCGTGCCGCGGTCGAGGCGTTTGCCGCCGAGGTGCGGGGCCGCAGCGAGATCGAACGCCTGTCCACCGAAGGACCGGTCGCGAAGCGCGGCGTCGCCACCGGTAGTTCGGTGGTCAATCCGTTCACCGGCCGAGCGATACCGCTGTACCTCGCAGACTATGTACTGACGACCTATGGCACCGGCGCCATCATGGCGGTGCCGGCACAGGATCAGCGCGACTGGGACTTCGCCACGGCGTACGGCCTGGACATCGTGCGCACCGTGCAGCCGCCCGACGACTTCGAGGGCGAGGCGTACACCGGCGATGGCCCAGCCATCAACAGCGCCAACGAGCACATCGACCTGAACGGCCTGGGCGTGGCCGAGGCGAAGGCCAAGGCCAGCGAGTGGCTTGCCGAGCAGGGTCTGGGCGAAGCGACGGTGAACTTCCGCCTGCGCGACTGGCTGCTCAGCCGCCAGCGGTACTGGGGGTGCCCCATCCCCATGATCTACTGCGACTCCTGCGGCTTGGTTCCCGTGCCGGAGGATCAACTGCCGGTGCTCCTGCCCGACGATGTCGAGTTCACCCCGAGCGGCCAATCGCCGCTGGTCACGCACGCCGGCTTTCTCAACGTGGACTGCCCGAAGTGCGGTGGCCCGGCGCGCCGCGAGACCGACACGATGGACACGTTCGTCGATTCGTCGTGGTACTTCTTGCGGTTCACCGACCCCGCGAATCAAGACCAGCCGTTCTCGGTCGAAGCGGTCGACCGATGGTTGCCGGTCGATCAGTACATCGGTGGTGTCGAGCACGCGATTCTGCACTTGTTGTACGCCCGCTTCTTCACCAAGGCGTTGGCCGATCTGGGCGCGATCCCGAAACATATTCGCGAGCCCTTCAAACGGCTGTTCACGCAGGGCATGGTGCGGATGGGTGGCTCCAAGATGTCGAAGTCGAAGGGCAATCTGGTCGCGCCCGAGGAAATCGTGGCCACCAAGGGTGCCGATGCGCTTCGGTTGGCAATCCTGCAGGTGAAACCACCGGCCGAAAACGTCGATTGGGAGGACTTCCAACTCGACGGCTGCTCAAAGTTCTTGAACCGGGTGTGGCGCGTCGCCGTTCCCGACAGCGAAGTGGTGAAGTCTCGTCGCGACGGCGACATGACCGCGGCCGACGTCGAGGTCGATGCCGCGACACACCGCCTCATCGAACGGATCACGACCGACTTCGAGAAGTGGTCCTACAACACCGCAGTGGCCGCCTACATGGAGTTCACCAACGCGCTGTACAAATACGTGCAGGCCGAGGGCGGTCCCCATGGCGCAACCCTCGATTTCGCCGTCGACACGTTGCTGAAGCTCTTGGCGCCCACGGTGCCGCACCTCTCGGCCGAGCTGTGGGAGCAGCGCCATACCACCCACCTGCACGCCGAGGCCTGGCCCGAGGCCGATCCGGCAAAACTCGTGGTCGACACCGTCACGATGATCGTCCAGATCAACGGCAAGGTGAAAGAGCGCATCGACGTCGATGCTGCAATCGCCGAAGCCGACGCCGAAGCGTTGGCCATGGCGTCGCCGGCTGTGGTTGCGGCCCTCGACGGCGCAACCGCAAAGAAGGTCATCGTGCGCGTCCCCAAGCTGGTGAATGTCGTTGTCTGAGGTGTCCGACTTTCCCGACAAGATCCATCTGTCGCAGTTCGACTTCGCACCGGCGGTCACGCCGCCGGAAGGACTCGACGAGGCTGACGCCGTCTGGATGATCGTCCAGGCAAATACGGTTCTGCGTCGATCCGCAGCGTCGGCCGAGCCGATCGAAGGATTCCCCGGCGAGCAGATCCTCGAGGGCGAGTCGCGGCAGTTCCTCGGAGTGCTCGCCGGCCGGCCGGTGTGGATGGTCGACGTCGAGCGCGATCTCCCGGCGCCGACCGACCATCGCTGGGTCGACCTGTACTCCCTCTACGCCGAGGTGGGGCACGACCTGTGGTTGCTCGCCGGTAAGGCGGTGCAGATCGCCGAATGGTCTCGAACCCACGCCATTTGTGGCCGCTGCGGGATCCCGAATGAACGGGCCGCGGGCGAGCGCGCCATGCGCTGCCCCACATGCCGTTTGCTGAGCTCCCCGAGGCTCTCGCCCGCCGTGATCATGGCCGTCCATCGAGACGACGAGATTCTCTTGGCCCGCGGCGCGCAGTTCCAGATCCCGATGTTCAGTGTGCTGGCCGGCTTCGTCGAGCCAGGTGAGACTCTCGAAACGGCGGTGAAGCGTGAGGTCTTCGAAGAAGTCGGGGTGACCGTCGCCGAGCCGCAGTACTTCGCCTCGCAGCCGTGGCCGTTCCCGAATTCGCTGATGCTCGGTTTCTTCGCCGAGTACGTGTCGGGCGACATCACGCCCGACCACGTCGAGATTCTCGAGGCGGACTGGTATCGCTACGACGACCTGCCGAGGGTGCCGGCGGAGATGAGCATCGCCCATCGCCTGATCAGGGAGTTTGTCAAACGCCGAAGCCAGGGCTAGCTCACCCGGGCGGACCGACTACAGCGCGCGAATTCTGGTGGACAACTCGGTGAGTTGATCGGGTTCGAGATCGCCGCCGTGGAACTGGACACGATCCAACATGTCGCCATACCGGGACCCGATGAGATCGGGGATCTCGGCGATCGACCCGACTGCGGCGAAGGTGTGCAGCATGTCGTCGCTGATGAGCGCCGCCATCTCGACCCATTCACCGCGCTTTGACATCGCATTGAGTTTGGGTTGCAGGTCGTCCCAACCGTGGTGTTCGAGCACACCCTTGTAGGCGGGGGTGGAGCCGTAGAAGGCCAGCTGTTGACGAGCGCCCTTGGCCCGTTCATGGCGCTCGGCATCGGTCTCGCCGGCGACGACGAACAGGGGCAGCGATACCTCGATGTCGTCGATCGTGCGGTCTGCTGCTGCTGCGCCTGCGGCGAGCGCAGGGAGGGTGACGTCGCGCATGTAGTCGGGGGTGGTGAAACCATGCGCCAGGAACCCATCGGCGACCTCACCCGCCACCTCGGTCATCAGCGGTCCGACCGCGGCGAGGAAAACCTTGGGTTTGCCGAACGGGTTGGGACCGGGATTGAACATCGGCGTCATCAGCGTGTGCTGGTAGAAGTCGCCGCGGAAGTCGAGTGTGCCGTCGCCCTCCCAGGAATCCCAGATGGCGTGGAGCGCTTGGATCATCTCGCGCATGCGCGCAGCCGGACTCGACCACTCCATGGAGAAGCGCTTGGTGATGTGGGGCTTGATCTGCGAGCCGAGGCCGAGGATGAAACGTCCACGGGAATGGGTCTGCAGGTCGTATGCCGTGTTCGCCAGCGTCATCGGGTTGCGGGCGAACGCCACCGCAATACCCGTGCCGAGCTCGACGGTGGAGGTCGCTTGCGCCGCGAGCACCAGCGGCAGGAACGGATCGTTCTTGAGTTCAGCGGTGAAGACACCGTCGTACCCCTGCGCCTCGAGCCTGCGGGCCACCTCGGCGGTCTCGCCGAGGTGGTTGGTGAGTCCGCCATCGAGGCGCATGTACTTCTCCTGGAAGGGAACGAGGGCGTGACCGGAACGGTTCTACAACGTAGAGTCGTAGTTCATGGCCGCCAGCAGCAAGCTACCTGAGACCAGCACCGAAGCTGCGGCGCAAGCCGAGATCAGCTACCTCGCCACCATGTCCCAGGCCATACCCGTGATGGAGTTGCTCGCCGCGGGCCCGCGGGCGGCCCGGTTCCTCGCTCGGTCGACCACACGAAACCTTCGCTTTCCCGGCGCGATGTCGCATCCGAATATTCCCACGCGTACACCGAGCATGGGCACCGCCTTCGGCGTCTGGCTCGATGAGTTGATGCTCGCGTTCATGGCCACCACGCGGCTCAATCCCACCGACGACGATCTCGACCGGATCAGCGAAGAAGTCACAACCGCCATCGCCGCGCTCGATGCCGCCGGGGCATTCAAAGATCCGACCGTCGCCCACCGAAAGCCGACCGGAGCCCCGAAGATGACGTCGGAATCCGCGAGCTACCGCGGCATTCCGTACCAACACGTCACCTACGAAAGCGGCTACGACCCCACGATTGAACTCCCCGGAGCCACCCGGTGGCAGTCACACGCCGCCAACCAGGTTGCGCATGCATACGTGCTGCGTCACGACGAGCCGCGGCCATGGCTCGTGCAACTCCACGGCTTCGGCATGGGCAAGCCGACCGACCTGATCGCGATGCGGTCGTTGCACTTTCACCGCGATCTCGGATTCAACGTCATCCACCCCGTCTTCCCGTCGCACGGACCGCGTTCGAGCGGCGTCAGCGGCGAAGAGGTGCTGACGCTCGACTACCTCAACAACGTTCATGCCGTCTCGCAAGCGGTGTGGGACGTTCGGCAATTGCTCGACTGGGCCCGGGAGGACGATCGACCGATCGCCATCCACGGCGTGTCGATGGGGGGCTATCTGGCCGCGCTGCTGGCCGGCCTGGCACCCGATCTTCACTCGGTCATCACCGGCGTGCCCACCGTCGACATGGCCTGGGTCATGCAGCGTCACACGCCGGACGAAGAACGCATCGCGCTCGACGAGCGGTCGCTGCTCGGGGAGCGGGCGCAGAAAATCCACTCGGTCATTTCGCCGCTGGACTTCACGCCAAACGTCCCGGTAGAGCGTCGCTTCATCTACGCCGGGGTAGCGGACCGTATGGCCACCCCCGGTCAGGCGTACCGCCTGTGGACCCACTGGGACGAGCCGTCGGTGCTGTGGTACCGCGGTGCGCACGTGTCGTTCGCGTGGTCGCGCGAAGTCCGCCGGTTCGTCGATCGATCTCTGCGAGAGATCGGCGGCTCACCGGCCGTACACGCTCATTCGAGTTCAAACCAAGGGGATTCTGCATGAAACGACTGGGTGGGCTCGATGCCGCATTCCTGAGCTCCGAGACGAAGGAGTGGCCGGCGCACGTGGCGTGCATCACCATCTTCGACCCCTCGAACATCGACGGGGGCTTCGACGTCGATGTCCTGAAACGTTCGTTTGCCGCCCGACTGCACCTACTGCCGCCGCTGCGGTGGAGGGTTATGCAACCCACGCTCGGCCTCGGACGGGCGCATTGGATCGAGGATCCCGACTTCGATCTCGATTGGCACATTCGCCGGATTTCGGTGCCGTCGCCGGGCGGGAGAGAAGAGCTGGCAGCGACGGCCACCGACATCTATCGCCATCGTCTCGATCGGCGTCGGCCGCTGTGGGAGCTGTGGGTGCTCGAAGGCCTCGAAGGCGGCAACGTCGCCCTGTTCTGGAAGATCCATCACGCGTGCATCGACGGCATGGCCGGCGCCGGCATGCAGGAAATCATGTTCGACAGCGACCCCGACTGGACACCGCCCGACACGATCGAGGACGACGGGTGGCGAGGCGAAAAGATCCCGTCGGGGTCCACCGTGTTGTTCAACTCGATTCCGGCCATCGTCAATGCGCAGGTTCGCACCGCCCGGTCGATGCTCGACATGGGACGACAGCTCCCCGCCATCGTCAAGGCCAGTAGCAA
>CBESNZ010000194.1:0-6681 GCA_965531045.1 uncultured Acidimicrobiales bacterium | reverse complement strand
TCGACCACGTATCCAGGCACCACCGAGGAGCTGTTCGGGCCGCTGCTCAGCAAGTTCAACGGCTTGACCCCCGGCAAGGACTTTCACCTCGGCTACAGCCCGGAACGCATCGACCCGGGGAACCGAACCTGGAATCTCGTGAACACCCCCAAGGTCGTTTCCGGTGTCGATGCCGACTCGCTCGCCGCCGTGCAATGGTTCTTCGACCAACTGTGCGACACGACGGTCGCCGTTCCCTCGCCGCGCGAAGCAGAGCTCACGAAGTTGCTCGAGAACACCTTTCGTCACGTGAACATCGCGCTCGTCAACGAGCTTGCGATGTTCGCCCACGACCTCGACATCGACATCTGGTCGGCCATCGACGCCGCCTCCACGAAGCCGTTCGGGTACATGCGTTTCACCCCGGGCCCGGGTGTTGGGGGCCATTGTCTGCCGATCGATCCTTCCTACCTGTCGTGGCAGGTCCGCCGATCGCTCGGCACCACCTTTCGATTCGTCGAACTCGCCAACGACGTCAACAGTCACATGCCCGATTACGTCGTGCGCCGCGTGCAGGCGGCGTTCAACGACCGGTGCCTTCCCCTGAAGGGGCAGTCGGTGTTGTTGCTGGGACTCGCCTACAAACGCAATACCGGGGATGCGCGAGAGTCGCCCTCGATGCAGATCGCAGAGCAGCTCATCACCATGGGTGCCGAGGTGCAGGTGCACGACAACCACGTGGCCGACAACCAACTTCCCGCGGGCGTGACACGCGTTGCCCTCAGCGACGACACGCTGGCGGCCGCAGACGGTGTCGTCCTCCTCGTCGCCCACGACGACATCGATCTCGACCTCGTAGCCCGCCACGCGACCTACGTGCTCGATTGTCAGAACGTGCTCGGCGAACTGCCGTCGGTCGAGCAGCTGTAGCGCTACCCGTTCCGGTTCTTCCGGCGGCGCAGAACCCAACCGCCGAGCTCTCCCAGGATGACGCCCGCGAGGACCGACACCAGGAGCGCAACCCACAACGGTGGGTTCGTGTCGAAAACGATGAATTTGATCGGCGTCTTTGCGGTGTTCTGAAATACGAACACGCCAAGGAGCGCGACGAGCACACCGAAGCCGATGAGTCCGGGGCTCAGCCCGAGACCGCTGCTGTCACCCGAATCGTCGTCGCCGGGGAATCCCTGGTTCGAGCCTTGCTCCATCATGGTGAACGATCTCCTGTGCGTACCCGAGCCCAATATTGTTCGGTGCTGTGTGTTCGGTGTTGTGTTGTTCGATCTAGTCAAACACTAGCCCGACGACCTTTGGTGCCGGCGAAGTCGGCGAGACGGGGCGAAGCGCTGGCCAAGAGCTGATGGCGCCGATGGCCGAGAAATCCCCGGACGGGCTCTCCCTCCGCGGCTCGGCATGCGAGCATGGCCAGATGAAAATCGCCATCACCGGGTCGTCGGGACTCATCGGCTCCGCCTTGCACCGTTCGCTCACGACAGACGGCCACGAAGTGGTCCGTGTGGTCCGACCGACCACCAAGGATCGAAGCGGCGCAATCATCGAATGGGACCTCGAGCGGGGAACCATCGACGCAGAGGCGTTCAACGACATCGACGCCGTGGTGCACCTCGCCGGCGAGGGGATCGCCGAGAAGCGTTGGTCGGACGAGCAGAAGCGTCGGATACGGGACAGTCGCGTCGACGGCACAACGCTGTTGGCCACCGCCATCGCCGAATGCAGCAACCCCCCGAGCGCGCTGCTCTCCGGGTCTGCCATCGGATACTACGGAGACCGCGACGATGAGCAGCTCACCGAAGCCTCATCCCCCGGAAGCGGTTTCCTCGCCGACGTCGTAACCGCGTGGGAGCAGGCGACGGCGCCCGCAGCCGCAGCCACCCGGGTCGTGCATCTACGCACCGGAATCGTCCTCGACGAGGACGAGGGCGCGCTGGCCGAGCAGCTGCCCTTCTTCAAGCTCGGCCTCGGCGGCAAGATCGGTGACGGACAGCAGTGGTGGAGTTGGATCGCCTTGACCGACATCGTCGGCGCCATTCGCTATCTGCTCGACAACGACATCGATGGCGCGGTCAATCTCACCGCCCCCAACCCGGTCCGCCACGCCGAATTCGCCAAGGCCCTCGGCTCCGCCCTGCACCGCCCTGCGATACTGCCCACCCCCAAGCTCGCGTTGAACATCAAGCTCGGCGCCGAGTTGGCCGAGGCGCTGTTGTTCACCAGTGCCCGCGTCGTACCCAGCGTGCTCGAACAGCAGGGGTACACCTTCGTCCACCCCGACCTCCCCGGGGCGTTGACGGCGATCCTCGACGAGTAGCATCACACCCATGGCCCAACAATCCGTCTCCGTCTCGCGCACCATTGCCGCGCCAGCAGCCAAGATCTTCGACATCGTCGCGAGCCCGTCGGGTCACGTGCAGATGGACGGGTCGGGCACCGTGACATCGGTCAAGTCGGACCAGCCCGACCGCCTTTCGCTCGGGTCCAAGTTCGGCATGAAGATGCGCATGGGATTGCCCTACCAGATCCGGAACACGGTGGTGGAGTTCGAGGAGAACCGACTGATCGCCTGGCAGCACCCGGGCCGGCACCGCTGGCGTTTCGAACTCGAGGAGGTCGAGGGCGGAACCTTGGTGACCGAAACGTTCGACTGGTCGACGTCGCGGGCGCCCAAAATGATCGAACTGCTGGGCTATCCCAAGAAACATCCGGTCGCAATGGAGAAGACCCTCGAAAACCTCGAGCGCCTCGCGACTGCATAAGTACCAGACCGTTACTGCGTAGGAACGAACTCGAACGCACCCTTGTCGGCGCGGCTGCCCCCTGGACGCTCGTTGCCCAACACATCGGTTTCGGGCACCGCTGTCCCGACCGTCGCGTCGATCGCCGCGACGGCCGAGGGGCCGAGTCGGTAGTCGCTCGCCGCCCAGTCGACGAACAGGTCAGCGGTCGCTTCGATGTTGCCGTCGATCGCGGTGCCGATGTTGTCGACGACGACCGCCTCGGAAGCGAGTGGGCCGGCGGCGATCTCGATCGGCGACCCACCCGTGTCCACCACCGTGTTGTGGTGGACCAGCACGGACCGTTCGTCGGGATTGGCGAAGCTCGCGTCGATGTAGATGCCTCGATGTTGCGTCGACCAGATGACGTTGTTGTACACCTCGGCCGATGCGCCGAGCACCATGCCATTGCCATCCTTGTATGGCGATGTTCGGCTGATGTTCCAGATCTGATTGCCGCGTATCACGGCGTTTGGGTTGCGGTACACATCGTCCCCGACGCCGAGCACGAGCGCTCCGGACGTATTCGTCGACAGGTCGTGAATCAGGTTGTTCTCGACCAAGAGGTCGTAGGTGAACGGCTTGAGGTCGATCGCCTCGGACGTGGTCTGGGAGATGTCGTTGCCACTGATGACGATGTTGTTGACCGAATCCTTGGCGCTGCCGCTTCCGGTGCCGATGTAGATGCCTTCGCCGTACATGGCATACGACACGCCGTCGAAGGACCCGGGTCGTCGACCGGTACCCAGGATGGTGTTGTCGAGAATCGCGACGTCGGACGAGAAGTCCCGGACGCTCAGCGCCTCTTGCCCCAAGTCGGTGAGCATGGTGTTACGCACGGTCAGGTGATGCGAGTTCTGGATGGCGATGCCCCAAAGGGAGGCTCGCACCCCGAAGTTCTCGAGGATGACATGCTCCGAACCGATCACCTCGACGCCCGCATCATCGTCGTAGCTGTCGGAACTGAGCCACGTCTGGTCCGGTCCGGCACCCCGAAGCACGAGCGGGCCGGCCTCCGTCGCGGTGACCGCCTGCACCGAGACCACGCCGAACGTGCCGGGCCCGATGTCGATCGTGCCGCCCGAACGGAAACGATTCACCGCCTCCTGCACCGACGCCAAGGCATTGGCTTCGTCGCGCCCGCTGTTGCTGTCGTTGCCACCGGTGCGCACGAACAGCACCGTTGGCAGACCGAGCGTCGTCGTGGTGTCCTGCACGGTCGAGGGCGTGGAGGGTGCTGCCGAACCCGACAGGTCGGGGGGCAGGGTTGGGGTGATGTCCGGCACCGGACCCAAGGCGTCGGTTCCCGCGGTGGCGCGGGTGCTCGCGTCGGCTCCGTCGGAGGCGCCGTCGGAGGTGCACGCCCCGAGCAGGCCCACCATCGCGAACCCAACATGGAACAGCCGGCGCAAGATCGTCGATTTCATTGCCAACCATTGTGGCGCGGCAAACCCAAAGCCGTTCCGCGGCCCGGATTCCTCAGGCTTCGACGGTTACTTTCGCACCGTAGAAGGCCACCCGGTCTGTCACCTGTTCGGCCCCCGCCATCGGGTCGGGGTAGTACCACGCGGCATTCTCCGCCGTCCGATCGCCGGCGCTGACGGAGAGGTACGACGCCGTCCCCTTCCAACCGCAGACGGTCTGGTGATCCGTTGGACTGAAGTACTCCTCGACAATCGACGATCGGGGGAAGTAGTGGTTGCCTTCCACTACGACGGTGTCGTCGCTTTCGGCGATCAGGACGTTGTTGAAAAGTGCTCGTGCCATGGTCGCCAAAACCGTCGTGCGGCCGCCACTATTCCCTCGGAGTTCGGTCCCTCGGGGGTTTGGCTCTTGCCGTCAGAGTGGCTCGACGATCCAGACGTCATCGGCGAGGTGGTCCTCGAGGCTGCGAACGAACCGACCGACATCGGCGTCCTTGCGATCCCACACGACGATGGCCTCGGACGCGTTGCGGGCCAGCCAGGCATCGCGGCGTGACATAGCGGCGCCGGCCTGCTGTCGACCGTCCGGGGACTTGGTTTGCAGCGTCTGTCGGTGGGCCGCCCCCTCGAGCAATTGTGCGTAGCGGCGCTGCGCTTCGGGCGGCCACACCACCTCGGGATTCGGGTATGGCAAGACGGCGGCGTAGGGCACGCCGGCCTCGGCGGCCGCCTCGGCGCCGAGTTGTTCGGCACCGAGCCGAAGGCCTGTCAGCACGAGAAGATCGTCATGCATCTCGGCCTTGGCCGTGAGAATCTCGGTGAGCTGGCGGCGAATGTGGTCTGCCGTCGGATTCGGGTCGTAGCCACCAATGGCCGGAGGGCGATGACCGACCACCACGAGCCGGTGACCCGGCGGCGGATCCATTCGGCCGGTCTCGGAGCCTGATGCGTTGGTGCTGGTGGCCTCTTTCGCCTTCGCACGAACCTCATCGGCGCTGCCGAGATCGGTTGGCGTCTCCGTTCCCGTGCGCCCGGCACGCGCTCCAACCGCCTCGACCGCCAGCCGATCGGCAACGTCGTTCCACTCGTCGCCGTCGTGACCCTTGACCCAGCGGAACGTCAGATCGCGTTCGCCGTAGAGCATGATCAGCGGCTCCCATATGTCGCGATTGGCGACGGGCTTCTTTGCGCTGTTCGTCCAACCCCGCTTGATCCAGCCTTCCCACCAGCCATCGCGGAAACAGTTCACCAGATAGGTCGAGTCGCTCACGATCTCGACGGGCCCCTCGATCGCCCGAATGGCCTCTAGCGCAGCCTGGAGTTCCATGCGTTGATTGGTGGTGTCCGGTTCGTAGCCGGAGCCGAACGCGCCGCCCGGCACCACCCACGCCCACCCGCCCGGGCCGGGGTTTCCCGAGCATGCGCCATCGGTATAGGCGGTCGTGCGTTCAGTCATAGATGGTTTGTACACCCGTAGCCGACCAGACCGTGGAATCATTGGCAGATGCCTGATCATTTCTCCTCGCAGCTCCCCGACATCGATCCGTCGGAAACGCAAGAATGGATCGAGTCGCTCGACGCATTGGTGGCCAAGGCAGGACCCGTCCGCGGCCGATTTCTCATGACGAAGTTGGTCGAACGAGCCCAGGAGTTGCAGGTCGGCGTGCCGCCGGCGGTCTACACCCCCTACATCAATACGATCGCGACCGAGGAACAACCGTGGTTCCCCGGTGACATCGAGCGCGAGCGCCGCATTCGGGCCTTCATCCGCTGGAATGCGGCGGTCATGGTGATTCGGGCCAACAAGGCGGCGGATGGCATCGGCGGCCACCTCTCCACGTACGCCAGCTCGGCATCGCTGTACGAGGTCGGGTTCAACTGGTTCTTCCGTGGCAACAGCGCCGGAACGCCGGGCGATCACATCTACTTCCAGGGCCACGCGGCTCCGGGCGTGTACGCCCGAGCGTTCCTGGAGTATCGCCTCGACGAAGACCAACTCGATCACTTCCGGCGAGAGATCAGTGGCGGCGGCCTGTCGAGCTACCCCCACCCTCGCCTCATGCCCGAGTTCTGGGAATTCCCAACCGTGTCGATGGGTCTCGGACCACTCAATTCCATCTATCACGCCCGCTTCAACAAGTACCTCCACCAGCGGCGCATCGAAGACACGACCGCGAGCCGCGTGTGGTGCTTCGTCGGTGATGGCGAAACCGATGAACCCGAGACGCTGGGCGCAATTTCCCTGGCGGGCCGGTCCGATCTCGGCAACCTGATCTGGGTGGTCAACTGCAATCTGCAGCGCCTCGACGGCCCGGTGCGTGGGAACGGCAAGATCATCCAGGAACTCGAGGGGTCGTTCCGCGGCGCCGGCTGGAACGTGGTCAAGGTCATCTGGGGCTCCAAGTGGGACGAGCTCCTCCTGCGCGACGTCGACGGTGTGCTTCTCAACAAGATGAACACCACCGTCGACGGCGAGTTTCAGCGCC
>CBESNZ010000193.1:0-6738 GCA_965531045.1 uncultured Acidimicrobiales bacterium | reverse complement strand
GACGGTTCTCCTCGACCTCGACGGTGTCGTTCGACATTTCGACCCGGCACACGTGGCTGTGATCGAGGCCGAGCACGGGTTGCAGCCCGGCGTGCTCACGCGAGCCGCCTTCGCGCCCGCTCTGCTCGATTCTGCCATCACGGGTGAAATAACCAGAGCTCGTTGGGTTGAAACCGTCGGCCGGACCGTCGGAAACACAGAGGCAGCAGCCGAGTGGTTGGCGGTGATGGGCACCGTCGACGGAGCGATGCTCGTCGAGGTCGCGGCGCTTCGTTCGGCCGGGATTGGGGTCGCCGTGTTGACGAACGGCACGGACACCATTCCCGATGAGATGGAGGCACTCGGCCTCGTGGACCTCTTCGACGGCATCTTCAACAGTGCACAGATCGGGTACGCGAAGCCCGACCGTCGAGCATTCGAACACGTCTGTCGAGAACTCGACGTGGATCCGTCCGCGGTTTTCTTCACCGATGATTCCGCGTCGAAACTCCGGGGCGCAGTCGAGATCGGCATCACCGCCCGGCGCTTCACCGGCGTCGAGCCCTTCCAGCGGCACCTCGAAGAATTCGGACTGAATCCGTAGCCTCTCGCTTGCCGATCTGCAGTTCGCGGCTGCCGCAAATCCGGCGCCCGATGCCGGAGTCAGTGGCCTCCGCCGTGCATCGCCTCATCCCAGCAGGGATCGTTCTGATCCGTGATGGGTCCGCCTTGGGGCAGGCAAGGGTGGTGGTTCTGGAACACGTCGAACTGGACTTGCCAGTCGGGCATGATCCACGCGTGGGCCATCCACCAGTCGTCATTTGGGTGGTGGACCCCGCCGGCGGCTGCACACTGCGACGCCGAGATGCCCTGACCGATCCAGGTGCCCCCTTGGGTCAGGCAGACGTTGAGGTGTTGGTGCCACCAGTCGTTGTCACCCCGGAAACCCTCGGGCGGCGCGCCCTCACTCTGGACCCACCAGGCCATGCCGGTGAGCTCGGCGTTGGAACCGTTGCCGTCATACATCAAGTACTCGGGCTCCCAGCCCTTGAAGACGTCGTCGAAGTTGGCTGCGTCGGCCCGGCGGTGGTGGGTTCCCATCCCCTGGGCGTAGGGGACGACACGGAACCAGCCATCGGCGACGGCCTCTCCGGCCGTCGGCCACTGTTGTGCGTACTCGACGGCGACATCGAACCAGATCGAGTTGACGAGGCAGTCGCTCCAGGAAAGCTCGCCCTTCACGACCCCGGCGTAGGGATCGGGATTGGGTGGCGTGTGGCTGCCGTGGCCACCACCGGTCGAGTCGCACCACGCGGGTCGCGTATCGGGCGAGTTCGCCTGGTGCTCCACGGCCGCGTCGGTATAGACGGGGTTGCACGCCGCCGCGACGAACACGAGCGCGAGTCCGGCGGCCACGGTTCGCAACCGAAGAGTGCGCCGTCGGCGCGTGGTCAGACTGGAAACGGTCATAGAGGGCCCCCTGGATCTCTTGATCGCAGGCTACGCGTGCAGCGCGGCCGGTGCGAATTTTGTGGTTGCCGCGCGACCGGTAAAGGCGGCATCGCCGTATTTCGATTGGCGGAAGTGGTGAGATGCCTTTCGAACACCGAAGGCCACCGAGTGTGAGCGAAGAGGTGTTCGGCCGGAGCCTCGCTGATAGCAGGACGCTTCGCGACTATTCAGCGTTGGCGACGTCCCAATCAATAGGTGCCGCGGCAACCGCAGCTTCGCCGAGTCCGTAAAGGGCGTTCATGTACGGGCTGCCGATGTCGATCGAGAGATCGACATCGCAGGTGTCGAGCCGAAGGTCTTGCAGCGCGGCCCAGACCTGCTGTGAAACGCCGCCATCTTCTGCTTGGCAGAGTCCTTCAGGCAGCAACTCGACCAGTTCGGGCACGACGCGGCTCGACCTGACCACGTCATCAAAAGGCTCGAGGTCGACCGTCGCACGAGTGAGCACATCCCCGTTGGCCCGAGCCGCCTCGACGGTTCCATCGAGGTACACGGTGTAGTGACCGCAACGATCGGTCGGCGTGCAACCGTCACCGTACTCAAGCCACTCGAGCACAACGACACGGGAAGACGCCTCAGTTGCGAGTTGGACATCGTCGGGATCGTCCTGCGAAGAGATGTCCTGGTCCACCGAAGTCGTAGTCGTGGGTGCGCTCGTATCGCTGTCGCCGCAAGACGAAACCAGCAGTGCAAACACCACGGCGCATGACACAGAAACGGACTTGACTCTCACTGATTCGATCATGGCAATGCAACGGTAGCGAAAGCTGCTGAACCTCCGACCCTTGCGAAGCGGATCGAGTGACTCGGTGATCCGTACTTCTTGCACGGACCAAAGCCGTGACCTGATATCTCAGCGGTCCTAACACTCTGCCGAACTAACTCAATCGAGCTCGAACAAGACACATTCGCCCTTATCAACCGACCGGTAAACGCGAAACCGCCGCCCACCAGGGGTGCTGGCAGGCGGCGGCATGGCCGTATGTCATTTGGCGGAGAGAGGGGGATTCGAACCCCCGGGACCTCGCGGCCCGCTGGTTTTCAAGACCAGTGCATTCGTCCGCTCTGCCATCTCTCCGCTTGCGAGGATAGCGGCCCGCTCCCGGGACGATGAGCGAAACCCCCTCACCCTTGTACTTCGTAGACGTAGTCCCAGCTGTTCGCTCGGTCGACGAAGCGCTCTTCGTCCTCGGTGGCCTCGGTGCCGAAGCCCTCGGCGGCCAGGGCTGCGAAGAACGTGTCGAGCGATGCGAGGTGCAGCTCGGAGACGCTGTCGATGTCGTGGACACCAAACCCGATGGCGGCGGCCGCGGCCTCCGATGCTTCGAGATCGACATGGAACTGCGTATATCCCTCGATGCCGGGCGTGTCGATGCCGAACTGCGCATGCACGTCGTGGTATCGGGCGAGGTACTGATCGTGCGTGAAGTCGTGGCGACGCCGCATGAAATACGCGAACCGAATCGGTTGCGGCTCGCCGGGGACGAAGTCGACGTCGGTGCCGATGAGTGCGACCGACTTGGTGGCATCGATCGATCCGGCGACCGCTCGAGCAACCTCGGCCGCCCGCGCGACCATCGCCTCGAGAGAACCGTCGTCGAGCCCGAATTCGATACTCGCAACATGCTCGCCGGCATGGGCCAGGCCCGGCGCGTGACGAATCAAAAGAGCGAGCTCCGGCGCAGCAATGGCCAACGCGTCGAACACCGCGGCCGGCGCGTTGTCGCCGGGATGGAAGTGCAACATGAGACGACGACGAGACATTGGTGATTCCCCCGAATCGGACCGGTTCTTGGGCTGGCTGACCACTCGACCCTATAGCCCGACCGCGCCGCCATTCTCCTCGCTACAATGACCGCTTCCGGAGAGGTGGCCGAGCCAGGTTGAAGGCGCTTCCCTGCTAAGGAAGTAACGGTCGTAAGGCTGTTCGTGGGTTCGAATCCCACCCTCTCCGCTCCAGGGAAACGGTCCGGCACCTCGGTGTCGGACCGTCGCCCCGACATACTGGGCCAATGCCCACAGAGCGCCGGCGGGCCGGCCTGCTGACCGGCGCCAATCGGCCCCTCACCATTTCGTTGATGGCGGCCATCGCCCTGGTCTCCTACAACAACCTGTCGGTCACCGCCGCCCTCCCCGATATCGGTGACGACCTCGGCTCGGTCTCGCTGTTGCCGTGGATCATCACCGCCGAACTGTTGGCCGCCGCGGTCGCCGTGTTGGCGATCGGCCCATCGGTCGACGGACAGGGCGTGCGCCGCGTCTTCCGCGTCGCGATGCTGGTGTTCGTCGGATGCTCGGTGTTGTGTGCCGCCGCCCCCTCGATGCTGGTGTTGATCGTGTTCCGCATCGGCCAGGGGATGGCCAGCGGCGGTGTCATCGGCAGTGCCATATCCAGCATCGGTCTCGCGTACGAACCTTCGTTACGACCCCGGGTGTATGCCATGACGTCGGCCGTGTGGGGCGTGATGGGCGTCGGGGGCCCGGCGATAGCCGCCGGCCTGATCAGCCTGTTCGGGTGGCGATCGATCTTCACCGTCACCGTTCCCATCGGATTGATCGCGACGGCGATCGGATGGAATCGGTTGCCCGATCGTCGCGAAGGCACGACGGCCGCCGCGTTCGACCGGTTGGGTTTGGTGCAGGTCACCGTCATCACGGTCGGCCTGCTCATGGCCGCCTCGACGCCGTCGCCGTGGGCCGTCGCATGGTTCGCCGTTGCGGCGCTGTTCGCGCTGGCCTACGTACGTCATCACGGCCGGGTCGACGCGCCGGTCGTGCGACTCGATCACCTCACCGGCCGGCGTTGGCGCTACCTGCACATCACGGCGACGCTCGCCGTCGCCGGCGGCACCGGGGCCAGTGCGTACCTGCCGCTCTACCTCCGGGGCGCTCGGGGTGCTTCGGCCAGTCAGGCGGCGTTCTCGGTGCTGTTCCTCGTGATCGGCTGGTCGTGTGCGGCGTTTGCGGCGAGCAAGCTGCAGGAGCGTATTCACGCGGCCCACGTCGTTTTGCTGGGGACGGTGTTGTTGATATCGGCGACCTCGCTGGCGACGATCGTGACCGCACTCGAACTCCACGTGGCGTTTTTGCTGGTCTTGTTCTTCTTCGTCGGGACTGGCATCGGCTCGATCACCACATCGGGCCTCGCGCTGCTCCAAGGCCGCGCGCGACCCGAGGAGATGGGGCGGGTGTCGTCGGCCCACCAATTCGTGCGGTCGCTGGGTTTCGCCTACGGGGCAGCGATCGGCGGGCTGGTCTTGTTGTTCGTCGTCGACCTACGCATTGGTGACGTCGAAGCGATTCGCGACCTGCTCGGGGGCGACGACGTGACGCTCGATGTCGCCGCGGTCGATGCGCTGCAAACTGGCTACGTCTGGTCTCTCGGCGTGACCGCCGCGTTCACGGCCATCAGTGTGGCGTCGGCGGTGAAGCTGGTCCGCAGCATCGGCCTCTTCGAAGATGCGTCAGCCTCACCCGATGAGGATCGGGAACCAGTCGTCTCGTAGCCGCTCGCCGGCGTGCATGCCGTGGTCGGGAAACGGTGGCGACGTCGGCCCGGGGCGTTCGACGTAGCGAGCGTCGTCACCGACGAAACGCATGGAGAACGCACGACGGCGGTGATCGGACGTATTGCCTCGAGCTCCGTGCGCGCATCGATAGTGGAAGGCCACCGCGTCGCCGGGCTCCATCTGCCACTCGAGAATCCGGTGGCGGTCGGGCTCCGCATCGGGATCGGGGACCGGGAGGTAATCGTCGATCGATGTTTCGATGCCGTCGTAGAACGCGTCGCCTGCAAGCCAGCGGGTGGGCAGCACGTCCTTGTCCCAGCGGTGGGACCCGGCGATGAGACGGAGTGACGCATCGGAGACCGGATCGATCGGTACCCAGAGGCTGACGGTCTGTGAGCCCTCGACGAAGTAGTACGGACTGTCGTTGTGCCACGGCGTTTCGGTGGGCGTGTGCGGCTCTTTCACCAACACGTGGTCGTGGAACAGTTGCACCGAACGCGATGCCATCAGCTCGCCGGCGATCTGCGCAGCGTCGGAGTCCCGTATCACCCGCTCGAACGGCTCGATACGCGACCAGTTGCAGTAGTCGTCCCAGAACCGGCCGGCCTGTCCGTCTGGCACATTGTCGGCCGCGTACGGACCGGGCGACGCAAGGTTGGCCTCGATGCCCTCGGCGATGACGTCGACCCAGTCGGCGAAGACGCCCCGCAACACCACCGCGCCGTCAGCGAGGAACGCGGCGCGCTGTTGTGTTGTCGTCACGTCGGGAATCACGTCCGTCATGACGAAAGAGTACCGCTCGGATCGCGACTCAGACTTGGGCGACAGAGCCGCCGGACGGAACGACCCACGAGGTAGCGGTTTGGCTCGGCGAACCCGCAATGCGCCAGTCGTCGACATGGCGGTAGTCGGCTCGCCATTCGTCGGCCGTGATCCGGTGGTGCACCCAACCCCGTTGACTGTTGTCGAACCACTTGAGGTGCGGGTTCACCTGGAGCGCGGTGGGGAGGATGTTTGCAAGGAGCGCGGATCCGGCGCTGCCCACCGAGGTGCCGACGAACTCGGCCCCGAGCACCGCCGAGTCGGGATCGTCGTAGTCGGCCAACACGTCGGACACGCCCGACGCATGGATGTCACCGGTCAGAACAATATGGTTCGTGAGGCTGTGGTTGTTGGAAGCACCGTGGGCCACCATCGAGTCGGTGAGTCGACGGCGGGCGGCCGGGTACCCGTCCCACCCGTCGAGGTTGTAGATGTCGGTCGCTCCCGGAGCGAAGTCCATCTTCGAGAACAGCGCTTGCTGCGCCATGACCTTCCAGGTGGCCCGTGTGCGTTCGAGACGCCGGTCGAGCCATGCCTCTTGGCGGAATCCCAACCACGTGGTGGTCGGGTCGGTACTGAAGTCGCAGTGACTACCGATGTCGGCGGAGCCGCACAGCTGGTCCGACCGGTACTGCCGACCATCGAGCACGAAGAACTCGGCCAACTGCCCCCAGCGAATACGCCGGTCGACACGCAGGTTCAAACCCCTCGGGGCCGGTCGTCGGAAGGGCATGTGCTCCCAGTACGCCTTGTAACCCGCGACCCTCCGAGCCAGGAATGCCGCCGGATCAGGGGTGGCGCTACCGACTTCGGGCACCGTCCCGGTGTAGTTGTTCTCCACCTCGTGGTCGTCCCAGGTGAACAGCCATGGCGCCAGCGCGTGGGCAGCCTGGAGCGACGGATCGCTCTTGTACAG
>CBESNZ010000192.1:0-6789 GCA_965531045.1 uncultured Acidimicrobiales bacterium | reverse complement strand
CCGACGACGACTCGTTCGATGTCGACTACTACCTCACCCGCTTGGAGGGTCGCACCTCATGAGCTCGGCCGACGAACGCCAACAAGTGCTGTTCCTCTACACCGCCGAATCCGCCATGGACACCCCGGTGATCGGGTGGGCGTTTCACGACGGCACCTCGGGCTCGGGCCCGGGCCTCGGCGAATCATCGCCACCGTACCCCCGAGCCTGCGATGCGCTGACCGACGGCTGGATGCTGCTGCAATCCACGCCGCCGGCGCAGAGTCCCGCCGACCACGACACCGGCGAGTTTCGCTACGAGTTCGTATTCGAGCGGCGGGTCACGATCACCTGACCGGGACGTTCGCTCGCCCTACAACTCGTCGGGCCCCAGCGGTTCGACGGACCCGGCGAACTCGTCCATCTCGGCCATCGAGACGTGGAACGTTCCCGGGGGCAAGTTCTCGGTGCGACGCGCCACCCGCTGTTCGAGAACGTCGAGCGGCGAATCGGTGACTTCGAGTCGGACCACCGCTCCGAGCTCGGCCGCTCGGTTGCGATAGCTGTCACGCTCGGTTCGGGTCCACAATCCACTCGTCCGCGCCCAGCCGGACGACGCCACCTTCAGCTTCGATCTCTTGGGCTCGTGTGGTTTTTCCCGACCCCGGAAGTCCGCAGGTGAGATACAGCGTGGGCTCGGCAGTCGCGTCGCGGTCCATCAGGCGAGCTTCGCATCAACCAACGCCGGGGCCGTGCAATATCGCGCAACCGCAATTCCCTCGACTCAGGGCGCGCACCGCGACCAGAGTGGTCCGATGCCAACGAACCTACGCAAAGCGACTTTGGCCGATCTCGACATCATCGTCCGGGAGCGACTCGCCTTTCTCGCTGAAGTGCGCGGACCCGACTACGAGGTTCCGCCAGGTTTTGCGGCCGAAACGCAGTCGTTCACACAGGCCGAGACTGCTGGCGGGCGCTTGCACACGTGGATTGCCGACGTCGACGACGAAGTGGCTGGCATCGTGTCGCTACTGCTCTGGTTTCGGCCACCGAAGCCCGAAGACCGACGCACCGCCGAGGCGTACATCATCAACATGTACGTACACGCCCAACACCAACGCCAGGGGGTTGGCCGACGCCTCCTACAAGCCGCGCTCGACAGTGGCGGCGAGTTGGGCATTCGGAAGTTTCTCTTGCACGCGACCGATGAAGGGCAAGCGCTCTACGAGTCGGCCGGCTTCGCGCCGAAGTCCGGTTGGATGGAACTCGACCAGCCAAGCTAAGTCGCGCGGGCAATCAGTCTTCGAAGAGTTCGGGTGGAAACCCGCCTTTACTCACGGGGCTCCAGCGCGTCGGCTCGATGACGATCATGCACTTCCCCTGGTCGACCATCGCTTGGCGGTACTCGTCCCAGTCGTCATGCTCGCCGCTGATGCATCGGTAGTACTCGACGAAGGCGTCGGACGCCTCCGGCAAGTCGAGCACGGTAGCCAGACCATCGATCTGCACCCAGGCGTCGTTGAACCGTTCACCCATTACGGCAACGGACACCTCGGCGTTGGCGCGGATGTTCTTCGCCTTCACCCGCGACGGATACGTCGAGATTGCGAGCGACCCGTCGGCGGTCATGCCACCGGTCACCAGGCTCATTTGTGGACGGCCGTCCTTGCGCATCGTCGCCAACACCCAGCGATGCCTACCGGCCACGTGGCCTGCCAATTCGTCCCGATCGACCACGACGTCGGCTGCCCGGTAGCGCGCTCGCGGGTCGTCCTTTGGGATCTTCTTCGGTGCGGTCATGGCCGAAGCCTAGGTCGGTGACCCCTTCGGTCTCAGATCGTCAGCACGATCTTGCCGACGAAGTCTTTGGCCAGAAACCGCTCTTGTGCTGCGACGATGTCGGCCAATGGATAGGTCGCGGCCACGATCGGGCGGATCTCCCCGCGCTCGATGTAGCCGACCAGGTTCTCGAAGACCACGGGCGGTTGCGCAGTACTGCCGAGCAGCGTCAGATCTTTCAAGTACAGGGTGCGCACATCGAGCTCGACCAGTGGTCCAGCGATGGCGCCAGACGCGGCATAACGCCCGCTCGGCCGAAGCACGTCGAGCAGCGTGGCGAATTCGGGACCTGCCACCAGATCGATCACCACGTCGATGCTGTTCGACCCCAGAGCCTCCACCAAGTTGTCGCCCCGGGCCACCACCCGGTCGGCGCCAAGATCGAGAACTGCATCGGTCTTTGCCGCACCGGCGACCGCGATCACCTCAGCGCCGCGGCGTTTGGCCAACTGCACGGCGGCTGAACCCACACCACCTGAAGCGCCGGTGATCAGCACCCGCTCGGCGCCGACATTGGCCCGATGCATCAGACCTTCGGCGGTGGAGTACGCACAAGGGATCGATGCCAGCTCGACGTCGCTCCAGTCGCTGTCGATCGTGTACGTCTCGGACCGCTTTGCCACGGCGTACTGGGCGAAGGCTCCATCCACCTCGGAGCCAAATGTCCAGATGCGAAACGGATCATCTGCGTGCTCGTGGTCGGCTTGCATCGACCGCACCAGGACGCGTTGGCCGACGAGGCTGTCGTCGGCATCGTCCGCGACCGCGACGACGTGGCCGCAGCAGTCCGCGCCTTGAATCCGTGGGAAACCGATCGGCCGATCAGACCAGGCACCGTCGTCGCCAACGTCGCCGAAGCCCGAAGCCCCTCCCGCATTCGTCTCACCCGAAACGGCTTTCGAGTACCAACCGATGCGCGTGTTCACGTCGGTGTTGTTCACACCCGCCGCCGAGACCCGGATCAGCACTTCACCGGGTCCGGGGGTTGGGGTGGTGACGTCGGTTCGATACTCCAGCCGATCGAAACCTCCGTGGCCGGAAAGCAGCACCGCTGACATCGTGGTGGGGACGCGGTGAGGTCGATCGGCGGGAGGCTTGCTCATCACGTCAGTCTCACGGGTCCGGTGCGTCGATGCGACTCGGACTGCTCGCCTGCGCGGCGGAGGTGATACCCACGAACGAGGAAGAAAATGCCATTGCCATGGAGCTCGTCCGGAGACAGCGCATCGGCAAGCAGTAGTCGACTGCCTCGCGATATTTGCGATGCGGTACCCTCAAAGTTCATGACCGAATACGAAGACGCCATCGCTCAGGCCATCGTCAGCAGGCCCGTATCACCGGTCGGCGAGCGGCTTGAGGCTGTGCCCGTAGACGTGTCTCGATCGGAGTTTGACCGCCTCGCGGCCGTGGCTTCAGAACGAGTCCACGCGGACTGTTTGTCGATGCTCGACGAGGTTCGACTGGCGAACCTTGTCGATCTCGTATGGGCTTACCGCGATACAAGCGATTCGATCGTCGAATGCGGCGTCGCCAAGGGTGGGGCTATCGCCCTGATGACCTACCTGTCTGGGGCGAATCAAACCGTGTGGGGATTCGACTCCTTCGAAGGGTTTCCCGATCTCACCGAACAGGACGCCGGTGATGGCGAAAGGTGGGTGGGCGTTCCCGCCTCCGGAGAAGAGGGCGAAGACGCGGTGCATCACACGTTCGCGTCTCTCGGCGTTTCCAAGGATCGGCTCCGCCTCGTCAAGGGTTGGTTCGACCGGACCATCGAGCCGCGCCTCGAATCGGTTGGACCGATTGCGATCCTGCGGCTCGACAGCGACTGGTACGAGTCGACAATGCTCACGGTGTCCGCGTTCTATGACCAAGTGGTCTCTGGCGGGGTCGTCATTGTCGACGACTACTTCAAGTTCCAAGGCTGTCGGTCAGCGATTGACGAGTACCGAGCGATGCACGGCATAGACGCGGAACTCACCGTGACGAATCCGAAGAACGAAGTCTGCTGGATCAAACCCTGAAGGGTCTTCGAATCGGCTAGTCGTCCTGCGAAGAGACGCCGAGCACGCGTCGGTCGAACGCGTCAGCCGTGTTCGTGTGCGGAAAGTCCGACTCGGGCACCCCGACACCAAGGAAATCGCAGAGTGGCTGCCAGCCGTCGCCAGCTCGAAACTCGAGTAGCCGGGCAGGCTCAATAGCTTCTCGCACGAGAGCTAGGTGTTCGTTGAGCGTTCCAATCGCGTGCTCGCGATCGTCGAATCTGCCACCGAACGTCTGCTCGAAGATCAGCTCGTTGCCGAATTGAATCTGGCGGAGCTGTTCGCCCGATGCGTGCATGAGTCCAGCGTCGGTGATGGCTTTGACGGTCCGAACGACCGAGTCATACCAACCGTCAGGATCGCGGGTGGTGAGTATGACCTTCGCGTCGGGAAAGGTTTGGTGCAGCTCAGCCCAGAAGGTGCAGGTCGGCCAGTCGACGGCTGATTCGTAGTCGGAGAACAGCGAGGACCAATGGACCGGCTCGCCGGCCAACGCCTCTACCCAGGTGCTCAGGTCTTGTGGACGCTTGTTCAATTCATCCATGTGATAGCAGGGGCCGAATCCGAGCTGCTCGAGGGCGTTCTTGAGCGACTGGGTACCGGTCCGGCCGAAACCGGCGCCGATTACCCGCATGCTTGTTGGCTCATCCGGGAACCTCGAGCTCGACCGTTTGCGCGCAAGAGTGTTCGGAAGTGCGGAGTCGCCGGCCGCTGGCGCCGCGCTGCGCATACCGATCATTCCGGTTGCGGAACATCGCCGGCGGGGCAGGCGTCTCGTGTCGTAGCACCACGTCCGTATTGTAGATGTTGGCCGACCAAATCGTTTGATCGTCAGTGGCGGCCTTGCCTCCATGGCCCTGTTCCGGCAGCCGTATCCAGGCGACGAGATGGGAGGCTTGCTCATCACCCCAGTGCCACGGGTACGGTGCGTCGATGCGACTCGGACTACTGGCAGCGGCCAAGATCACCGACCAGGCCATCATCGACGTGGTCAGCGATGTGGACGGCGTGGAGGTCGTGGCGGTCGCCGCTCGCGACCTCGGACGGGCGCAGGACGCCGCCGAGCGATGGGGACTGCCGACCGCGTACGGGTCGTACTCCGAACTGCTGGCCGACGACACCATCGACGCCGTCTACATCGCCACACCGGCAGGACTGCACCACCGGTGGACGCTTGCGGCGTTGGCCGCCGGCAAGCATGTGCTGTGCGAGAAACCCTTCGCCAGCAATGCCAACCAGGCGGCCGAGATGGTCGCCGCCGGCGAGGCTGCCTTCGCTTCCGAGGGGCTGATCCTGATGGAGGCGTACCACTGGCGGTACCACCCACTGGCCGAGCAGATGCGCACCATCGTCGATTCGGGTGAGCTCGGCAAGGTGGAACGCGTCGAGGCGCACTTCAACCTGCCCGATGGGGCGATTCCTCGCTCCGATATCCGGTGGGACCTCGCCATCGGCGGCGGCGCCACAATGGATCTCGGCTGCTATCCAATCCAATGGACCCGCTTCATCATGGGCGCCGACCCCACCGTCGTGTCCGCCACGGCGGAGTGCCCGGTCGAGGGCGTCGACGGAAAGCTCACCGCAGAGCTCGTGTGGGGTGACGAGGTACACGGAGGCCGGGTCACGGGCATGGTCGAATCGTCGATGATCGACGAAGGCGACCCGGTGCTCGACCTCGTCGTCACCGGTAGCGAGGGAACGATGACCGTCTTCAACCCGCTCGCGCCACACATGGGAGCGCTGCTGACCGTCGTGGTTGGCGACGAGACCCGCACCGAGGACGTCGCCACCACCGCCACGTACTTTCACCAGCTCGTCGCCTTTCGCGACGCCATATCGAGCCGCACCAAACCCCTCACGGGTGGCGAAGATGCCCTGGCCACCATGGCCATCATCGACGCGTGCTACCGCGCCGCCGGCCTCGAGCCTCGACCGTCACTGCCCTAGCCCAGCGCGCGGTCTCCGATACCGCGCGGTCCCGCCAGCGCGCGGTCTCCGATACCGCGCGCTACGACCGCCTTGGGATGGCCCGCACGAACAGAAAGTGGGGGTGGGTCCTTAGGTACTCGTCGATCGAGGGATCGACCTCGGCCAACGATGCCGCCGGTTCGGGCTCGACGAGCAGGTCGATGACGAGTCCAGCGCCGCGAATCGCGGCGCTGATTTCCGACAGCGGTCGACGCCAGAAGGTGACGTCGAACGGCTTCCCACCCTTGACCCAGGTTTCTGTCGCCTGCCTTTTCGCGAAGTAGTCGTCCTTGCTGATTCGCTTCCAATCCATCGTGGGGTGGTGCGTCGAGAACAGCAGCGGCCCCAGGTGCGTCAACACACGACGGACCTCGTGGAGCACGGGCACCCAATCTTCGACGTAGTGCAAGACCAGCGAGGCGACGACGAGATCGAACGAGTCCGACTCGAATGGGAGGGGCCTACTGATGTCGCCGACGAGGAGCGTGACCGACGCGCCGAGCCGACGCCGTGCGATGTCGATCATCGCCGGGCTCACATCGATGCCGGTCACCACCGCGCCGAGTTCGACGAGTTCGGCACTGAGTTGGCCAGCACCGCACCCGAGGTCGAGCACGCGAAGTCCGGTGATGTCGCCGACCATCGAAAGCAATGCCGGGCGCTCATAGAACGAGTTGAAGGCACCATCGTCGTTGTCGGCCGCATACTCCGACGCCATGGCGTCGTACTGCGCCGCTGCTCGTTCGGCATCGTTCATTGCAGGCAGTTTGTCAGGTCATTGCCGGTGAACCCGCCGGAAGATGAGCGGACCAGGCGGCGCCCACCACAACCCGTAGGTGTTCAACCGCGCGGTCTCCGATACCGCGCGCTAACCGCGCGGTCTCCGATACCGCGCGCTAGCGCGCCTTCCCGCCAACCGCGCGGTCTCCGATACCGCGCTACCTCACTTCCCCTTTGTGACTCC
>CBESNZ010000191.1:0-6794 GCA_965531045.1 uncultured Acidimicrobiales bacterium | reverse complement strand
GGGGCGATGCGGCATGGCCCGCCTCCGCGAGCCAGGCCCGGCCGTTCTACGAGTGGGCGCAGGCGAACCACCCGACGAAGCCACTCATGATCGGTGAGACCGCGACGAACGAAGACCCTGCCGATCCCGACCGCAAGGCCCGTTGGATCGCCGACATGGGAACGGCGTTGATCAACGAGTATCCGGCGGTGAAGGCGGTGCTCTGGTTCCATCAATCCGCAGCGTCGAACTTCTGTGAGCGTCGTTGGGACTCGTCCCCGCAATCGGTTGCCGCGTTCAGCGAGCTCGCGACGAGTTCCGACTTCTCCAGCTGAACAGCGAGTGACCTAGCGACGGCCGCGTAGGCGGTGCAGCCGCGGGTGCACGCCCGAAACGATGAGTTCGAATCGATGCATCGGTGTCGTTGCGTTGACGCGCAGTCGGGAAATGCGCATCGGTCGAAGCGGAGGGTTCTTGGAGAACTGGTGATCGAAGAGAAACGCGCCCGCATACCCGCGGTCGGTGAGGGCCCCCTCGGCGCGACGGTCGAGATTGCCGTTCGGATACGCAAACCACCGACACGGCTCACCGAGTGCATCGGTGAGAAGGTCGTGCGACGAAGCGATTTCGTGGGCAATCTCCGAGTCGGAACAACGGTCCAAGCACGGATGGGTATGGGTGTGGTTGCCGATCGCGATGCCGGCATCGATCAGCTTGAACAGGTCGGCGCGGTCGAGTTGTCGACGGCGCGGTCTCACCGAGGGATTCTCGGCCCGAAGGTGCTCGATTCGCCGTAGCCGCTCGTGATTGGGTATCGCTTTCAGTTCGCGCACCAGCGTGTCGGCAGTGCCCTCTGGGGCGAGGGCCGCGACCTCGTCCCACCAGAAGACCTCGTCGGTGCCGATCAACGCGCTCACGACGAAACAGACGGCCGGGATGTTTCGCTCCTGGAGGAGCGGAGCGGCTTCGGTGAGAACGGTGCGACCGCCGTCGTCGAAGGTGAAGAGCACCGCGCGTTCCGGTAGGGGTTCACCGCTGAAGGAGGCCTCGAGCTGGTCGAGCCCGATCGGATGCATGTGCTCGGTCACATAGTCGAGGTGTTTGACGAAACTGTTGGGATCATCCACGCCGTGGTACGCGAACACCGCCAGGTCGTTGGCGCGTCGGTTTCGGCTCATCGTGGTGAAGGGGGTTTTCACCAGCGCTTTCTCGAGGGTGCTCATCGCCATCACACTAGGCATGCGACCGAACCCGTCGTACAGTCCGGGGGCCGAAACGGATGCCTTGGAGTGTGCAGACGGGATGGTAGCCGGCGCGGCGGTGGGCTCGAACCGAGGCGGAATTCTCGACGGCGACCATGTTGCGGACCCCAACTCCCCAGCGACGGTTCGCCTCGTGGCGGCCCAGGAGGAGCAACCGGGTCGCGATCCCATGACCGCGACCGTCGGGTGAGACGAAGAGTTGATGGCCGTACGCGAAGCGGTGATCGGGTTCGGACCATTGTCCGAAGTAGGTGTCGCGATGCATACGAGCGCAGACCCAGTAGGCACCGAGCACCCCTGCATCCTCGGACACCGCTACCAGCGCGATGTCGCCGACTTGGGTGCGCGTTGCGATGTCGGCGGTCGAAATATCGAAGGCCGAAAGATCGATCGGTGTGGGACCGTCGATTACCTCGGTGTGGACCACTCCGACAGGGCCGTTGATGACAGGGCCGTTGATGAAAGGGCCGTTGAGAACAGGGGGCGGCAAGGTCGCCGCAGGTGCCTCGGTGACCTCGAACGCGAAACGGCCGACTAGCAAGGGACCGACTCCTCCGGTCGCGAGGTCAGTCGGTCTCGTCCGGCTCGAACAAGGTCGAGGCCGCCGTAGGCAACTCGACCCGGGCCGCGTCGCTGTTCGTACCAGTTCGTTTCGACCGAAACAGTTGCGAACCGGGCCTTGTACTCCTCGGTCCCGCGCAGCATGTCGTAACGGTGTCCGCCGGCCTCGACGACGTTGTGGTAGCCCTCGGCGTATTGCACGAGGCCCATGCTCAGGTCAGCCAGATCCTCGCCCGCTCGCCAGCCGGATTGGTACACGTAGTAGTTCCCGGCGATGGCGAAGCCATAGAGAATGCCGACGGGTTCATCGGCGATCGACGCCAGCTGTACCCAACAACGCGCTCCGTCGGGGTCGGTTCCGGGACCAGCGGCGACAAGCCTGCGGTGCAATTCGCGATGGGTCGTATCGGGAATGAACGCACTGGGCCGATCCAGCTCGACCATGCGGGCCAGATGCAGATCGAAGATCGTCGGCAGGAGTTCGGCAATGCGATTGTGATCCGTGATCCACTCGAAGCGTCCGCCGAGCGCTTCAAAGCGTTCGCGCTTCTGGCGGATCTTCTTGCGACGGTTCTTCGACCACGTCTTGGTGATGTCCTCCCACGCTGCGCCGGAATCTATGAGCGACCGACTGGTCGGCTCGGTGCGGGTCGGCGTCAGTACTTCGCGGAGTGCGTCGTCGAGGAGTCCTCCGGGTGCGATCGAGGAGAACCGCAGCGAACGCCGGCGGCTCCAGCGCATGGCATGAGACACCATCGCGGCAGCGTCGGAACGGGTCGCGGTGCCGTCGTGGATGATGTCGAAATAGTCGCCCGACCCGGCGATCGACCCGGCGATCGTCACGGTCTTGAGTGCTGCGCCGAGACCGCCCGGCAGTTCCTGGCGAAGCTCGACGAGCGGCAGGGCCGCAATATCGACACCGTCGCGCGTTGCGACGATGGCGACCGCGTCACCACGACCAGCGACGGTTTCCCACCAAGGCTCGAGCCACGCGCTGGACTGGAAGTACTCGGGGTTGGCGCTGTTGTGCACCATCTCGTCCCAGCGTCGATCGTGCAAGAAGTCGGCGAACGGACGAATGGAGATCTTGCTTCCCGAGGCGGTCGCCGACGGCCCCCGGCCGGCGCCGTCCTGCGGGTGCGCACAGCGATGGTACAAATCCTCCATCGCCGCGTTGGTGGGTTCGATCGCGTAACGCTCCTCGAAACGCTCCAATGCTGCAGCACCAAGTTTGGTTTGCGCGTCGGGATCCTCGAGCGCCGCTTCGATTGCGGTCGACAGAGCGGATTCGTCGAACGCCGGTACGAGCGTTGCGGCGTCTCCGAGGACCTCGCGGGTGATCGGAAGGTCGAACGCAATCACGGGTAGTTCAAGGGCCATGGCTTCGATGAGCGCTCCACCCAGGCCCTCGAAGCGCGACGGGCAGACCAGCAGGTCGGCGGCACACAAGAGGTCGGGCACGTCGTCGCGCGCCCCGAGGAACTCGACCCTGTCCGAGACGCCGAGTTCCGTGCACATCCGTTGCAGGTGAGCGGTTTCATTGCCTTCTCGACCCGCGATCATCGTCACCGCTCGCCGGTCGGTCGGCAGGGTGGCGACGGCCCGGAGCAGGAGCTCTTGACCCTTTTGTCGTTCGTGGCGGCCGATGTTGAGGAGTAGCGACACATCGTCGTCGAGGCCGAGCTGGGTGCGAACTTCCGACCGCCGTTCGGCGCTCCAACGTCCGAGCTGCTGCCGTGATCGCCCGCGAGGTACGACCGTGATCCGGCTGGGAGCCACTCGGAGTTCGGTGCGGAGGTGGTCGGCAACGGACTCCGAGATCGCATGCAGGTGCGAGGCGCCGGCGCCGATGATCAGCTGATCCAGGTGTCGAACGACCTCGAGCTTGCGCGGCGACGGCGCGACCGCCTTTGCCGCGGTGTCGTATTGCGTGTTGACCATGCTGAACAGAACCGGCACATCGTGGCGGCGGCCCACAGCGGCGGCCAACAACTCGGCGTGGAAAAGCGTGGCGTGGATCAGGTCGGGCTGCCGTTCGGCGACGAGAGCCGAGAGCGCACGGAGTTTCTCCGGAAGTCGTCCGGGCAGATGCGTGAAGGTTGCCCCGCGTTCGAGGAGGCCGGCCTGAGCCTGGAGATCGGCCGGTTCCCAGAGCGTGACGACGTCGAAGGTCAGATCGCGTCCTTGCAGGCCATCGAGAATCGCGCCGGTCGACACCTCGGCACCGCCGTGATCAGCGAGCCTGTTGATGAGTACGAGAATGCGGTGCATCAGCCGACCATCGATTCGATGGGCATCGACGAAGCGATACCGGCGGTCACCGACGAAACGGCGGCATTGCCGACCGCCTCGTGGGAGAAGCGGTCGACGATGACTTGTCGGTCGCGCTCCGCTATTGGATGAGGGTGCGTAAGGCTGTAGCCGAGTGTCGTGGCGAGGTCGATCGATTCCCAACCCGTGGTGAGCGAAACCGCCGCACCGATTCGAGGGTCCGAGGCGAGGTCCCGGGCGATGCCCACCGGCGTGGCGACCACCGGAAGCCCCGTCAGGATCGCTTCGACGATCGGCAGGCCGAACGATTCGACCTTGGAGGGGCACACGTAGAGATCGTGCTGGTGATACGCCGATGCCAAGTGTTTCGGGTCGACCAAGCCGCAGAGCTGCACCACCTTTTCCAGGTGATTGCGTCGAATTTGTCGATCGAGGTCCTCGGCCAGGGAACCGTTTCCATAGATGTCGAGCGTGATGTTCGGGTGGGTCGGGGCGAGGACGGCCATGGCGTCGATCAGCGCTGCCAGGTTGTTTGTGGGTTCCAACGGGCACGCCGTCATCAGCCGCAGCATCCGCGAAGTGCGATCTGCCCGATCGAACCAGGGAAACGCCGTGACGTCGACGGGGTTGGGGACGTCGAAGACCCGCCCCGGGGGCACGCCGATGTGCTCGAGGCACAGGCGCTGGTCATTCGACGCGGCGAGCACGGCGTCGCACCGGTCGTAGACCTGCGTCGCGACGCGACATGCCCGTTCGAAGGATGCTCCGCCCGCCATCTCCGGCCAGCGTTCACAAAGGAAGAGGGTGCTGGGTTCGGTCACGAGCTGCGGCTGTCTCGTCTTCCCGAACGGAGCGAGCGACGAGTAGAAGTTGCCGTGAATCGCGTCGACCGGGCCGGCGTTCTCCTCGATGAGCCGAAGCAGTGCCGCCAACCGGCGGTTGTTCGCCGCCCGACCAACGGGCGCGGTCAACGTCGTGGCGGGGAGATCGGCGATATCGAGCTCCCACCAGGTGCGATCCGATTCCGGATCGTGGCGCTGCTCCATCGTGCGAGGGCGCACCGTCGGATTGGTCTGGACGATGGTCACCGACGCCGCAGTTGCCATGGCATCGGCCCACGACCAACCGAACTCGGGAGGGGAACCCAGGAGCGAAACAATGTGCATGGGTGCCAATCGGTCATCCGGCCGGACAAGTGAGTCATCCGGACTACGTCCGGACCGAATTCTCCGGTGACGCTGATCACCGGAGAGGCGGGCGGTTCCGCCTAGAATGCAACCGTGACCACGGAGCAGCTCTACACCGCAACCCAGGCGGCGCGCATGCTCGGTATCGGCGTGCGTGACCTGCTCGACATCGTGATGGATTCCGACATCGAGATCCAACAGCACGGGCGAGGAATCCGGCTCCGCCACGGAGACGTGGTGGTTTTGGCCGAGGCCAACGATCTTGGTCCGATCGATCTCACCGACTGACGCGGCCGACCTGATTCCGACCTGATCCATCCGGTTGCCCGGATTTACGTGTCGTCGTTGTCGAGCGATCCGGCCGGCAGGACCGCGACGGAAACCTCGGCAGTTCCTGCGGTCGATCGAGCAGCTGCGGTGTTCATCACTTGCACGCACAAGGTGTGAAAACCCGGCTCGAGCTCGATCTCGATGAGCCCGATCGGTCCATCGATGGCGAAGCGATTCGAGTCGACGACGACGGTGGAACCCGGGGCCGAGCACGACTCGTCGATGAAGACGTGAACCTCGCTCGTTTCGGTGTTGGGATCCGGTGGGGTGACGGCGAGCGTCATGGCGACGGGTGACGTGAGGATTTCGCTGTCCTCCGGTCGCACGATCGTCACCGCCGGCTCGACCGCTTCGCCCGGCGGGGTCGGTTCGAGGTGGAGCGCTTCGTCCAGCACCGGTTCATACTCGGCGACCACCGGAGGGGGGTTTGTTCCCCGCGAGCAGGCCGTCGCCACGACAGAAAGGGCCAGGAGTAAGGTCGCGAGGTGCGCGACGGTGGACCGATGAGCCATAGTGAGTTGTCGGCGTCGAGTGCGCGCAGATGAGGGCCGCGATCGCCAAATCGAGTCGACGGCGGATGGCCAGGCGCTGTCCCGCGGTCTTCCCAGCAGGGTCCGAACGGACTATTTCATGCCGACCGGCGCGGGCCGACAGGTAACGCAATGGCTCGGAGACTCCTGCTGCTTTTGATGATGCCACTGCTGTTGAGCGGTGGCTTCGTTGCCGCGCTTCTCCTCGATGCGTACGACACGCCCCAGCAGACCGTCCAAGCCGGCACTGGAGCGGATGTTGCGCTGACGCTCGGCGGGCTGGTCGATGCCCTCGATACCGAAGCGATCGTTTCGGCTATGTACACCGTCGATGATCTCGAGGCCGCTCCTGACGCAGGTCAAACCATCTACCGTGGCCTCTCCCTGGTCGAGGCGCAGAACCAAACCGACCAGCTGCTCGAGCTCTCGTGGGCTCGGTTCCGCAGCGCCGGCGGAGCGTTTCCCGAATCGGTGAACACCGCGATCGGCGAGGGTCTCGCGACGGTCGAGGTCGTCGCCCGCAATCGTGACCTCATCGAGACCCGGCAGCTGACCCAAACCGAGATCGCCGAACGCTATGACTATGCCGCAGGGCTGGTGTTGTCGGGGATGTATGCCCAGGAGAACGTGAGCGACTTGCGGGATCTCGTCGGCGAGATTGCCGCGTTCAGCTC
>CBESNZ010000190.1:0-6813 GCA_965531045.1 uncultured Acidimicrobiales bacterium | reverse complement strand
TGTAGTTCCCGATCTCGTCGGCTGTGCCGGTTTCGAGCACACCTTCGGCCTCGAGGCGGAGCGTCGCGCCGGGCGTTGCGTTGGTGATGGTGACTTGTTCGGCGGCGGCAGCGACATCGAAGTTCGCCGCGACGGCGACCGCCTCGGTGGTCTCGGTCGAAGCAACGCCGGTGGTGGGGGCAGCGGTCACGGTCGTCGCGGTGCCACCCGATGAGGTACCCGAGTCTTCGGGGTCGCCGGCCGTGCCCGTACCCGACGAGCTGCACGCCGCCGCGATGAGCGCGGCGACAGCGCCGATGGCCGCCAGGCGAATGAGCCGAGACAGCGTGTCCGAAATACGCCTGTCGTGCGAATGCATCGATTCCCCATGGGTTGAAGGCCTGCATTCGAGAGTGTAGAAGCGACCGGCGCGGTGCGAAGGCATAGATTGACTGCGTGTCTTTTCAACGAGCCGACAACCTTCGTCAATTGGGATCGCGTGAATTCGACGTCGTCGTCATCGGCGGCGGTATCACCGGTGCGGGCTGCGCGCTCGACGCTGCGTCGCGCGGGTTGCGGACCGCCCTGGTCGAGCGCGGTGACTTTGCCTCGGGGACGTCCTCCAAATCATCCAAGATGGTCCACGGCGGATTGCGCTACCTGCAACAGCGAGAATTTCGGCTGGTGTACGAAGCGCTTCGCGAGCGGCACCGCCTGTTGCGCAACGCCCCGCATCTCGTCCGGGTCGTGCCGCACCTCCTCCCGATGTTCGGGAAGGACGGCATCCTGCCCAAACAGCTGGTCCGGGCGTTCGGCTCGGCCCTGTGGTTCTACGACCTCACCGGTGGGTGGCGGATCGGCCGTCGCCACAAACGAGTGTCGAAGGACGAAGCGCTCGAGTTGGCGCCCACCCTCAACGGCGAGCATCTGGTATCGGGATATCTGTACTACGACTGCCTCACCGACGACGCTCGACTCACGCTGGCGATAGCCCGCACGGCGGCCGAGCGCCACGGAGCCACGGTGGCCAACTACGCCGAGGTCACGGGGATCGGCAAGGACGCCGCAGGTCGGGTCAACGCGGTCACCGTGCACGCCGACGGCCGCGACATCCAGATCAAGACGCGCTCGATCATCTCGGCGACGGGGGTGTGGGCCGATCGAATCCACGAGCTCGAAAGCGGCGTCGAGAGCGACACGATGCGGCCGGCAAAGGGGATTCACGTCACGGTGCCGTGGGAGAAGGTGCCGATCGAGATCGCGGTGTCGGGATTGGGAACGGGCGACAAACGGTCGATGTTCGTCGTGCCGTGGGGCGATCTTGCCTACCTGGGCACCACCGACACCGACTACGACGGTCCGCTCGACGACCCCCAATGCACTCCGGAGGACATCGACTATCTGTTGCGTGGCCACAACCGCTGGTTCACCGAAGCGCTGACGCCGAGCGACGTCACCGGTACCTGGGCCGGCCTCCGTCCGTTGGTGAAAGGCGAGACGAACGAGCGCACCGCCGATCTCTCACGCCGACATGCCACCACGGCCACCGACTCGGGTGTGGTCACGATCAGCGGCGGCAAACTCACCACCTATCGCGAGATGGCATCGGACGCGGTCGACGCGTTGGTCGACGGATTCGACCAACCGCCCGACAGTTGGAAGAAGTGCAAGACCGCCAAGCTGGCGCTGGTCGGCGCATCGCGGCCACGGGCGATCAAGCGGGATCGATCCCCGAAGGTGCAACCGGCCGCCGTCGATCATCTCGACGGTCGTTACGGCACCGAGGCGGTCACGGTGCGACAACTGATCGCCGATGAACCGGACCTCGGCGGGCGCATCGTCGCTGAACTTCCGTACCTCCTGGCCGAAGCGGTGTACGCAGTTCGCCACGAAATGGCGCTCGGCCTCGACGACATCTTCACGCGGCGGACGTTGATTCGCTACAAGCAACGCGATGCCGCTGCTGCTGCGGCCCGCGCGGTAGCCGAGCGGGTCGCACCCGAACTCGAATGGTCCGCCGCCGACATCGACCATCATGTCGATGCGTTCGTCGCATCGATCGACCACGAACGCGCGGCGGGCGAAACGCCCACCGGCGCCGGAGGAACACGATGACAACCAACCAACCGAGCGGTGCGGCCGAGCCGCTGGGACCCGGAGCTCCAACGCCCCCCATCGACATCGCCGGCGGCAGCGCGCAAGCCTCCGTCCGCTACCCGCCCACGGTCGCGCTCAGTGCCGAGTTCCTCGATGCGCTCGACGCCACCGGGGCACTGGTAGACCTCACGGTCGAGGGCCGGACCGAGGCATCTCGCGACTGGTGGCCGATCACGATGGCGTGGGCCGTCGACGGTGAGGTGCCCGCCCGTGCTGCTGCGGTCGTCACCCCGGCCGATGTCGATCAGGTGTCGGCCGTCGTCCAGCTCGCAAATACGAACGGCGTGCCGTGCACGGTGGCCGCAGGCCGAAGCGGCGTGTGCGGCGGATCTCTTCCGATCCACGGTGGCATCGTCCTCGACCTGAGCGAATTCAGCGGCATCGTCGAGGTCGACGACGCCTCATTGCTCGTTCGAGCCCGGGCCGGAACATTTGGCGACCTCTTCGAAGCCGAGTTGCAGGCGAGCCATCACCTCACCGTCGGCCATTGGCCACAATCGATGTCCCTGTCCACCGTCGGCGGCTGGGCGGCATGCCGTGGGGCGGGCCAGTATTCCACTCGCTACGGCAAGATCGAGGACATCGTCGCTGGTCTCGAAGTTGTCCTGGCCGACGGGCGCATCATTCACACCGGTGGTCATCCGCGAGCCGCCGTGGGGCCCGACCTCACCCAGCTCTTCCTCGGCAGCGAGGGCACGCTCGGCATCATCACCGAGGTGCTGCTCCGTGCGCATCCCAAGCCACCGGTGACCCGTCAAGCGGCATGGGGGTTCCAGTCGTTCGAGGCCGGCCTCGACGCCTGCCGGCAGGTGCTGCGCCGCGGGGCAACACCGGCGGTGCTGCGGTTGTACGACGTCATCGAGAGCAAACGAAACTTCGACCTCGACACCAACGTGTTGTTGGTGTTCGACGAGGGTGACGAGTTGCTCGTCGAAGCCGGGATGGCGGTTGTGGGCCAGGCGTGCGCCACCGCCGACCAGCTCGACGGGAAGATTGTCGATCAATGGATGGGTCACCGAAACAACGTCGACGCGCTCGAGTCGTTGGTGTCGGGAGGTTTGGTGGTCGACACGATGGAGATCGCCGCTTCGTGGGGCCGCCTCGACGCGATCTACGGCGCTGCGCTGGCTGCGATTCGTGGCGTCGAAGGCACCTTGCAGGCCTCGGCTCACCAATCCCATGCCTACACCGACGGCGCCTGCCTGTACTTCACCTTCGCGGGCAAGACCGCGGCCGACGTCGAGGCAAAGGACGCGTATTATCGGGCGGTCTGGGACGCCGGTACCCGTGCCGTGCTCACCAATGGCGGGGCGCTGAGCCACCATCACGGCATCGGCCTGCACCGGGCGCGGTATATGACCGAAGCGCTCGGCCCGGCGTTCGCGGTCTTCCAAGCCACCAAGTCGGCACTCGATCCGAACGGCATTCTCAATCCCGGAAAGCTCGGCCTGGCCGACCCGTTCGCCGTGGGCGGGTCAGCGGCGGAATAGGGCCGACGGACCATGTAGCCAGACTCCGGCGACGGTACCGTCGGTAGACGCGCTCCGCTGTCGACGAAAGACCTGTTGTGGCCTCGTTTTCCACCACCATCTCGGTTCCGGCCTCTGCCGACGACGCGTTTGCGTACCTCGCGGATTTCCGCAATGCCAAGGATTGGGACCCGAGCGTTGCGTCGGCCGAACTCGTCGGCGATGCACCAATTTCCGCCGGGAGCGAATTCGATCTGGTCATCTCGTTCTACGCCCGGCAAATCGAACTGCGGCATCAGGTCGAACAATTCGTCGAAGGTGAACGCTTGGTCCTGGCGGCGTCGTCACGGCGGTCGACCGCCCGCGACGCGTTTGTTATCACCCCGACCCCGACCGGTTGCGACATCGCCTATGACGCGCAGTTCGGGTTCGGCGGGTTCTTGAAGGTCTTCGACCGTGGCCTGCAGGTCGCCTTCGAAGCCACCGGCAAACGCGCCGCTGACGGCATCGTTCGTGCATTGTCGATGGAGACGTGACCCCGGAATCGATCACCGCCGAGCCGACCGGTCCGGTCAGCTCGCTCGTCATGCGCCAGGAGTGGAACCATCTGACGTCTCTGCACTGGCCGTATTCCGTCGACGAGGTGCAGCGCCTGCTGCCGGACGATTTGGTCGTCGATACGTTCGATGGCAGCGCCTGGGTCGGTCTGATCCCCTTCGCGCTGGAGAACATCGCCTTTCGCAATCGGCTGCCGCAGGTGCCCTACTTCGGCACCTTTCCCGAGGTCAACGTCCGTACCTATGTGATCGACCCGCAGGGGCGACGAAGCATCTGGTTCTTCTCGCTCGACATCAATCGTGCGCCGCCCACGGCGGTCGCTCGGCTGCGTTACGGCTTGCCGTACTGCTGGGGGAAAGCGTCGATCGATCGAGGTGATCCAACCCGGTATGCGTTTCGACGGCGGTGGCCGCGCGCACCCGAGGCGCACGTCGACATCGTCGTGATTCCCGGGGATCGTGTCGACCCCGGTGAGGTCACCGACTTCGAACACTTCATCACCGCTCGGTGGGGCATGTCGACCGTGGTCCGAGGAACGCTGTTGTACGGCGAGGTCTGGCACCCGTCATGGCCCCTCCATCGCGCCGAGTTGGTGTCATGCGACGAGACGGCGGTCGCTGCCGCCGGGTTGTCTGCGCCGACGGGCGATCCGTACGTGCTGTTCTCCCCAGGGGTCGACGTGCACATCGGTCCGCTCACCGCGGCGCACGGCGCTCAGTAGTCGAAGTCGAGTTGGACGAGGTCGCGGTCGTTGTAGCGCACGACCGTTCGGAGGCCGCGACCGGTCTGTCCGCACACCCAGCACTCGGAGTGGGCCTCGCCGGTCCATGCGACATCGCAGGACTCGCACCGCAGGCGAACGAGTGGTGGCGCTTCGAGGGAGCGGACGGGCAGCGTACTCATCGCCCTCCATCGGCGTCGCCGGGCCGGCCGTGAATGCGAGGAATTCCCGAAACAAACGGGAAAGGTTGGAAATGGCATGAAATATACGTACGTGGTACTAATCGGGGTATGCGTTGGCTGCGAACTTCCCCCGCAGCACCACCGGTTGGCTCCTACCTCGGCCTGTGGTGCGTTGCGGCCCTTGGTGTGATCGTCGTGCTCGCGCCCTTGCTGATGTTGATGGTGTGGGGCGAAGGCCTGGCCTTCGCCACCGTCGACCCGTCGGCATCGACGCTCGGCAGCGTCACCGTCGCCGACGGCGCCGATATCGCCATCAGCACAGACATCGACATCAGCACAGACATCGACGAGGCGTCGGTTCGAACCGATGGTGTCGTCAAGGTCACGACCTGGACGTGTGAAGGCCGCAACGTCGGGACCGGCTTCGTCACCCCCTACGGCATCGTCACCGCCGCCCACGTCGTCGACGGGGCCATCTCGGTGCGGCTCGAAACCGACCAGCCGCCGGCCGCGGAGGCCGGCGCGTTCGGCGCGACCGGCGTGGAACTCGGCGAGCCCGTCGTGCTCGAACGTCGCCACGCCGATCAGGTGGACGCGGCAGTCCTGGCCGGACCCAAGGGATGGCCGAGCTACGTGGTGCGGGAGACTCCGGTCCAGTTCGGTGAACCGCTCGCGATCGTCGGCTTTCCGTTCGGGCAAGACCTGACCGTCGTGACCGGCCGTCACATCGGCGACGCCTCGGGCGCATCCTTCGGTATCGAAGCGGAACGGGTCTTCGTCGTGTCGGCTCCGGCCGAGCTCGGCGTATCGGGCGGACCGGTGCTCGACGTCGACGGGCGAGCCGTCGGGATCGTCGTTGCCGTTGAAACCACGACGAACACCGCAATCGTGATCCCGCTCGCCGATCTCGGGGCGTTCCTCGCAGGCGACGGTGTGATCGACGAGACCGCCGGCTGCTGACCGGGCGGAACTACGCTGCGCGCATGCACGAAGTCTGGGTTGTCGCCGGTGGCCCGCCACCCGACGTCGATCGACTCGAGCAGATACCAGATGGAGCACTGCTCGTCGCCGCCGACTCCGGTGCCGACCACCTGGACGCCGTCGGCCGAGTGCCCGACGTCGTGGTCGGCGATCTCGATTCCATAACGCCGACAACGCTGCACAGGCTTAGAGACGCAGGAGTCGAGATCCGCGAGCATCCGGTGGCGAAGGACCAGAGCGACCTCGAGTTGGCGCTGCAGATCGCCCTCGAGGTGAAGCCGGAACGCATCGTGGTCCTGGCCGGCGGAGGTGGTCGCCCCGACCATCACCTTGCGAACCTGTTCGCCGTGGCGTCCCCGCAGCTTGCGGACATCGACGTCATCGCCTTCCTCGGCACCACGACGGTCTATCCGATCCACGGTCATCGGGTGCTCGACGTGGACATCGGAGCGATCGTGAGCCTGTTCGCGGTCGCGGGAGACGCCACGGGGGTCACGACCACCGGTTTGTCGTTTGCCCTCACCGACGAAACCCTCGCGCCGCTGGTAGCTCGCGGATTGTCGAACGTGTGCGAAACGACCCCCGTGACGGTGACGGTGACCGGCGGGGTCGTGTTGGCACTGTGTCCCGCTGAGGCAACGGGTTAGCAGCGCGGCGCCCAGGCGGTCCAGCGGCCGTCGCGCCGGGCGAGCTTCAGCGCGATTCCGAAGCAGTCGGACAGCGCGTCGGCCGTGAGGACATCGTCGAGCTCGCCCTGCGCCAACGC
>CBESNZ010000189.1:0-6837 GCA_965531045.1 uncultured Acidimicrobiales bacterium | reverse complement strand
GAAGCCCGAATGGCTGCTGCCGCTGCCGCCCCTGCGGCCCCGGCCGACGACGCCCCGGCCGAGTCAAATCCCGAAGAGGGCAACATCTTGGCGCAGACCGGTGTCGACTCCGATGCGGACGGCACGGCCAACGCCTCCGACGACTCGCCGTTCGGCGAGGGTTCGGCCAAGCCCCTCGAGGGTGGCGCTGCGCCGTCAGCCGAGTTCACGATCAAGGGCAACGCCGACTCGATGAAGTACCACGTCGAGGGCAGTCGGTACTTCGACGCAACCGTCGCCGAGGTGTGGTTCTCCAACGCCGAGGCCGCCGAGGCCGCGGGCTTCACCGCTCCGGCTGCAGCGAAGGCGGCTCCTGCGGATGAAGCAACCGAAGGGGACAGCTGATCCATGGCTGAGTTCACCGCGAAAGATGTGAAGGCGCTGCGCGACGAGACCGGCGCCGGCATGATGGACGCCAAGAAAGCGCTCACCGAGTGCGATGGCGACATGGACGCGGCCAAGCAAATGCTGCGCGAGAAAGGCCTGGCCAAGGCGGCCGGTCGCGGCGATCGCGACAACGCCGAGGGTGCCGTTGCGCTCGCCGGTTCCGGCAACACGGTGGCGATGGTCCACGTCAAGTGCGAGACCGACTTCTCGGCGAAGTCCGACGGGTTCCTGGCGTTCGTGCAGAAGCTGGCCGACGCAGTGCTGGCCGATGGTCCTGTTGCCGCCGACACGCTCGCCGGAGAACTCGAAGACCTCAAGCTCTCCATCAAAGAGAACATCGAGCTCGGTCGGGTCGACCGCGTCGAGGCCGCCGAGGGCAACATCCTCGACACCTACGTGCACATCCAAGATGGCCGTGGCGTCAATGCGGTCGTCGTCGAGGGCTACGGGGTCAGCCAAGACGACCTCCATCAGGTTGCGCTCCACATTGCGTTTGCGAAGCCCAGCGTCCTCACCCGCGACGAGGTCGATCCCGAAGCAGCAGCGAAAGAACGCGAGTCGTTGCTCGAGGTCACCAAGGCCGAAGGCAAGCCCGAGCAAGCCTGGGACAAGATCGTCGATGGTCGCATGACGGCCTGGTACGGAGAGCAGGCGCTGCTCGAGCAGGGTTTGCACGGCGAAAAGACCAAGGTTGCCGACAGCCTCGGCGGAGGCACTATCGTGCGCTTTGTGAATGCCTACGTAGGAAGCTGAGTCCTCGTGCCCGACGATGATGCCGCCCCGCCGATCAACAAGGGGTCCCGTCCGGCCAAGTGGAGCCGGATCATGCTCAAATTGTCGGGCGAAGCATTCGCCGGTCCCGACGGATACGGCATCGATGGCAACGTGGTCGGGGCGATCGCCGACGACATCGTCGCGGTGCAGCAAGAATTCGACGTCGAGATCGCCATCGTCGTCGGCGCCGGAAACATCTGGCGCGGGATGACCGGAGCGGGGACCGGCATGGACCGGGCGCAGGCCGACTACATGGGCATGCTCGCAACGATCATGAACGCACTCGCTCTGCAAGACCTGCTCGAGCGGCGTGGGCTGCAAACCCGGGTCCAGTCGGCAATCCACATGGCGCAGATCGCCGAGCCCTACATCCGGCGCAAGGCGGTCCGCCACCTCGAGAAGGGCCGCGTTGTCATCTTCGCTGCCGGTTCGGGCAACCCGTTCATGACCACCGACACGGCCGCCGCCCTGCGAGCGGTCGAAATCGATGCAGGGGTGTTGCTGAAAGGCACCCACTCTGGAACCGACGGCATCTACACCGCCGACCCCAACCTCGACCCCAACGCCACGAAGTTGGACGAGGTCAGCTATCAAGATGTGCTGCAGGAGGGTCTCCGGGCCATGGATACCACGGCCATTGCCCTGTGCATGGACAACGAATTGCCTATTGTGATGTTCGACCTCATGGGATCAGGAAACGTGAGGTCCCTACTCGCCGGAGAGGCGATCGGTACGCTGGTGAGCTGATGGAAGGGCTGACGCTTTGAGCAACGAGATGATCGAGATGGTGATCTCGGACGCAAGCGAGAAGATGGACGACATGGTCGCCCACGCCCGCAAGGAGTTTTCCTCTGTGCGTACCGGCCGAGCCAGCTCTGCACTGGTGGAACGGCTCCAGATCGAGGCGTACGGTGTGGCCATGCACCTGGTCGAGTTGGCGAGCTTTGCGGTGCCCGAAGCGCGCCAGTTGCTCATTACGCCACACGATCCGGCCAATATGGGCGCGGTCGAGAAAGCCATCATGCAGAGTGACCTTGGGCTTTCGCCCAGCAACGATGGAAAGACCATTCGCCTGGTATTTCCGCCGCTCACCGAAGAGCGTCGGCGTGATCTGGTGAAGGTGGTCAACGGCATGGCCGAGGACGCAAAGAACCGCATCCGCGGTGTACGGCGCTCGGCGCGCAAAGATCTAGACGACGTGGAAAAGGATGGGGGAGTCTCCGAGGATGACATCTCCCGCGCCGAATCCACTCTCGATGCAATGACGCACAAGCACGAAGCGGGTATCGAACATGCCCGTGCCGCCAAAGAACAGGAACTGCTCGAGGTCTGACCTCGAGCCGTTAGGGAGATTTGACGCATGGTTGACGATCCGCAAGACGAAGAACTCTACGAAGGCATCCGAATCATCGGTGACGAGACCGCCGCCGACGATGTCGAGCCGGGACGATCCGTGTTCGACGCGCCCTTCGAGGAGGACGACGAACTTGATCTTCCCAGCTGGAGTCCCGATTCGCCGGTCGCAGCCGACGTCCCCGGTGCGGCGACGCCGCCCGCCGGTGCCGGCACCGACTGGGACTCACTCAATCGCGAAGGCCCCCGTTGGGCGGACGCCGAACCCGAAGCCACCGTGGCGCACGAACCGGTAGGTGAAGGTGGCGACGAGTTCTTCGGATTCGACGACAACGAGAACGACAGCTTCTCCAAGTTCGACGAGAAGGTGCCCGACTTCAACCCGTCGCTCCTACCGCCCGACGACACGCCCGTCGGCGAAGCCGCCGAGCAATCACCGTTGACGAACGAGCCTGTAGCCACCGCATCGCAGGCCCCGCCCGCCCAGCCGGCTGCTCATACCTCCGATCGCAACCTGCCGATGGCGATCGGCACGGCGCTCGCGCTCGCCGGCGTGGCGCTGGTGTGCTTCCTCATCGGGTCCGCTGCCGTCATGGTGTTTGCCACCGCCGTGCTCGGTCTCGCCGCGGCCGAGTTCTTCAACGCCGTTCGACCAGCGGGGTACAACCCGCCGGCGCTGCTCGGTATCGCCGCGGTCGTGTCGATGTCGCTGGCCGCATACTGGCGAGGCGAGGTCGCCATCCCGATGGTGCTCGTGCTGACGTTCTTGTTCGGCGCCCTGTGGTATCTCACGGGCGTGTCGCTCGATCGTCCGACCGCAAACCTCAGCGTCATGTTCCTCGGTGTGGTTTGGATCGGCGTGCTCGGCTCCTATGCGTCGCTCATGCTGGCCGGCGAGCAAGGTCGCGGTTTGCTCTTCGCTGCCATCGTCACCACCATCGCCTACGACACCGGCGCATGGGGTGTGGGTCGCGTCGCCGGCCGTCAGCCGTTGTCGCCGACCAGCCCGAACAAGACCGTCGAAGGCCTCATCGGGGGCAGCGCCGTCGCCATCATCATCGCCTTGGTGCTGTTCGTGTTCGATCAGCAGCCATTCGGTGGCGACGGGGGTGGCATTCTCAAGGCGCTCCTGCTCGGCATCGTCGTCGCAATCGTCGCTCCGCTCGGTGACCTCGCCGAGTCGCTCTTCAAGCGAGACCTCGGCCTGAAGGACATGGGATCGTTCCTGCCGGGTCATGGCGGTGTGCTCGACCGGTTCGATGCGCTGCTGTTCGTCCTGCCGGCGGTGTACTTCCTGTCCCGCATCGTCTTCGACTTCGTCTGAGTCCGACCATCGGTTTCGGCTCGCTGTGGCCGCAAGCCGCGGACTCGTTGCGATGGCTCCCAAGTAGTCTGATCTCGTGACTTCGGTAGCGGTTCTCGGATCCACTGGATCTATCGGTACACAGACCCTTGACGTCGTGCGCGCCGACCCCGAGAACTACGACGTGGTTGCGCTCGGCGTCGGTTCGTCCATCGAACTCGTCGCCGCGCAGGCGCACGAGTTCCGTCCCGAACTCGTCGCGCTGGCCGACGACACGCGAGCGGCCGAACTGGCGTCGCTGCTACCGGCGGGCGTGCAGTTGGTCGCTGGGGACGACGCCCTGGTCGCCGCATCAGGATTCGCTGACTGCGTCATCAACGGCATCGTCGGATTTGCCGGCTTGCCCGTCACGATGACCGCACTTGCCGCCGGTAAGCGCCTGGGCCTTGCCAACAAGGAATCGCTCATCGCCGCCGGTCCGGTCGTCGCCACGGTCCGAACGACCCCCGGGGCCGAATTGTTGCCGGTCGACAGCGAACACTGTGCGCTCCACCAATGCCTCCGGGCCAACGACGATCCCGGTCGCGTCGAGAAGTTGGTTCTCACCGCGAGTGGCGGGCCGTTTCGGGGCAAGACCAGGAACGAGCTCGAAGCCGTCACGGTGGAGGCTGCGCTCGCGCATCCAACGTGGAGCATGGGTCCCAAGATCACGGTCGACTCGTCGACGCTGATGAACAAGGGACTCGAAGTGATCGAGGCGCAGGAATTGTTCGGCGTCAGCGTTGACGACATCGACGTGGTGGTGCACAAACAGTCGGTGATCCACTCGATGGTCACCTACAGCGACGGTGCCACCATCGCCCAACTCTCCCTGCCCGACATGCGGCTGTGCATCGGGTACGCATTGGCCTACCCGAACCGGCTCACCCAGCCGTACGGAGCCATCGACTGGGCCGAACTCTCACAACTCGACTTCGAGCCCCCCGATCGCGTGAGCTTTCCGTGTCTCGAGCTTGCCTACGCCGCAGGCCGAGCCGGCGAGACCGCTCCGGCATGGCTCAGCGCAGCCAACGAGGTGGCCGTCGAAGGGTTTCTCGCCGGGCAGGTTTCTTGGGTGGGTATTGGCGATGTGCTCAAGGCGGCCCTCGATCTGTACGACGGAACAAAGGCGGAGTCGCTCGACGCCGTACTCGAGGCAGACGCCCGCGCTCGTGCGCTCACGACCGAGCTGCTTGCCACCGACCTATTCAGCCGAAAGATCACCGCGTGACCATCACCGAGGCGCCAGCTGCCGACCAGCCCGGGTCCGAATCCGCACCCGACGAAGCGGTCGACGGACCGAATTCGATCATTGGCGCGTCGGCCTTGGTCGGCGGTTTCTTGGCGCTCGGCATCTTCGCCGGATGGATCTGGGTGGCCATCATCGTGGCGATCATGGTCATGATCTTCTTTCACGAGCTCGGTCACTACCTGGCGGCGAAGTCGGCCGGTATGCAGGTCACCGAGTTCTTTTTGTTCTTCGGTCCAAAGCTGTTCTCGTTCCGTCGTGGCGAGACCGAGTACGGCATGAAGATGATCCCGGCCGGCGCCTACGTGAAGATCACCGGGATGGCGAGCTTCGAAGAGGTCGATCCGGCCATCGAAGACCGTACCTATCGTCAAAAGCCGTTCTGGCGTCGCTTCAGCGTCGCGGTTGCGGGTTCGGCCATGCACTTCCTGATGGCGCTGGTGCTCTTGTTCGGTGCGCTGATCGCGTATGGCTCGTTCGAGAACCCGGACGGCAACTGGCTGGTCGATGCGATCACTCCCGGTAGTGCCGCCGAAGAGGCCGGGCTGCAACCGGGCGACCGACTTCTCGCCATCGACGGCCAGGATGCAACCGACTTCGGCGATCTCGCCACCGTGCTCGAGCCCTATGTCGGCGACTCCGTCGTCCTGTCGATCGAGCGGGACGGTCAGTCGATGGAACTCGCCACGGTGATCGGCGCTCGGCTCACTCCCGAGGGAGCGGCAAGTATCGACGGGCTCTTGCCGTTCGATATCTTGCTCGCCGTCGGCGACACGCCGGTGCGCACGTACGAAGAATTCATCGCCGAAGTCGATGGCCGTTTCGGCCAGGAGATCGAGGTGACGGCGCAGGGTCGAGGCCAGCCCGAAGCCGCCGTGTACACCGTGGTCGTCGACGGAGTTGTCGACGATGCGGCCAACGGATTCCTCGGCGTGGGTCCCCGTGACCTCCGGGCCGACCTGTCGGTGATCGAAGCAACGGGTGAAACCTTCACCACCTTCGGTCGCGTCATCAAGGACAACACCGTCGGCCTCGTCAGGTTGCTCAGCCCGGCGGGCATCACCGACTTCCTGGGCGACACGTTCGATGGCGCCCAGGTCGTGGTCGACGACGAGGCTTCACTGACCGAACGCGACCTGGCCCGCCTGCTCGTCGAGACTCCGCCGGAGCAAAGCCAGAACCGCATTACGTCGATCTACGGCATCGTGCGGCTCGGGACCGATGCCTCCGAGGCCGGACTCTTGGGCTTCTTGACATTCATGATGGCGGTCAACGTGGCCATCGGCGTGTTCAACCTGATTCCCGCCTTGCCCTTTGACGGCGGCCACGTCGTGATCGCCGTGTACGAGAAGATCCGCTCGACGGTTTCCGGTCGGCGCTACTACGCCGACGCGACCAAGGCCTTGCCGCTCATCTACGTCGTCCTCGCGTTCTTCATCGTCATATCCATCGTTGCGCTCGGCCGCGACATCGTGGATCCGCTCTGATACGCAATCGAGCGTCGGAGCGAAGCGACGTGCTCGTTGCGTATCAGCGGTGTTCGCTTCTCTCCTTTGGCTCTCATGCTGAACGCAAGCGCCGAGCCGTGGTCTCGTCCCTCGACCACTCCCTACTTCCCGGGTGCTGGCGCCAAGCCGACGGCAGCCAGCTCCGCTCGGTTGCCAAGGCCTTCGCGTGCTGGCGCACCGGAAGC
>CBESNZ010000188.1:0-6838 GCA_965531045.1 uncultured Acidimicrobiales bacterium | reverse complement strand
CCGCCGCCGTCATCGCCGAGCCCAAGAATTGTCGGCCCGTCAGCGGTATCGCCGCCGCCTTCGTCCTGCGCACTTGCGCCGGCCGGAATGGCGAGCGTTGCTGCCAGCAACGCCACTACCAAAAATGCCCTCAAGAATTTCATGCTCAGCCCACTCGTTTCTGCGTTTTCACGCTGCCCGCACAGGATTCCCCCTGTCGCAGATTCGAACGCACGCCAAAACCGCGGCCGCGGCGAACCCGTTCTCACATCACCCGAAAGGCACGGACATTACACCGGTCACCGAAAGCGACATAGCGGTGACGTCAGGGCCGTTCTTCGGTGCCGTCGGCGTGCACGGCAAAGCGGTCCTGTTGGCGGCCGTGGTTCGGATCGTCCGATGGCCAAGGCCAGCCGCCGAAGCCGGTCGCGTTGTAGTCGTCGAATGCCTGCTGAATCTCGGCTCGGGTGTTCATCACAAACGGACCGTATTGCTCGACGGGCTCACCGATCGGTCGTCCCTGCAGGATGAGGCACTCGGTCGCTGCCCCCGAAGCCTGCAGCGTTGTGGGCCTTGCTGGGTCGAGCACCGCGGCCTGTCGACTCGCGACGTCGGTGCCGTCGACGGTGAGGTGATCGCCGTCGAACACATACGCGGTGCGGGCCACATCGTCGGCCGTGGCGACCGGCAGCTGTACCGACGCTCCGGCATCAAAGCGGAGGTACCAGATCGCCAGACCGGCTTCGGGGCGGGACGCCCAGGAATTAGGCGGCGGCGTTGGTGCGACGGCGCCTTGGAAGTCGCCGGCCAACACCGTGACCTGTACCCCGGCGGCCTCGACCATCGGGATCTTCTCGTTCCACAACATCGTGAAATACGGGTCGACCATCTTGTCGGCCGCCGGCAGGTTCAACCAGACCTGGAACAGTTCCGTCGGGTTCGGTTTGTCGTCGTTGACGAGGGGGAACATCTCGGAATGTACGATGCCGCGCCCGGCGGTCATCCATTGCACGTCGCCGCGTCCGAACCTGGCCGTGGCGCCCAGCGAATCGGCGTGGTCGATCAGGCCCTGGCGGGCAAAGGTGATGGTCTCGAAGCCGCGGTGGGGATGCTGAGGGAACCCGGGCACCTGCCTGCCGTGGTACATGCTCCAGCCGTCCTGGTTGGAGAAGTCCTGGCCGATCGCGCGCCCCCCGAGCGATGCATCGGGTGCGAGGTCGGTCGTGCCGGCCGGGTACGAGTCGTTGTGGTGGACGCAGAAGAGGAACGGGTCGAGGGTCGGCCAGGGACTGGGTCCGGCCCCCAGGTCGACGATTTGGCGCACCGCGGATGACATGTTCTCACGCTATTGGGTCTGGCTGCTCCTGTTGCAGTGCGTCGATCTCTTCGGTGAAGTATTCGACGATCGCGATCAGACTGTTGATATAAATGGTTTCGGTCGGTCCGCCGACGGCGCGCACGGAGTTCGAGTCGAACCGGATCCGCAGCGCGAGTCCTTCCACCACGGCGATCATCGCCGTCGTGAGGTCGCGCGCCGTGAACGGGTCGCGCAGTCGTCGCCGATACGCCGTGAGCGCGTGGGAGAAGAGTGGCTCCAGTTCGAGGTTGAGCGCCTCGTAGCCGCTGTTGATCGCCTTCTGCAGCTCGGGGGAAGGCTCGCGTACGGACCAGAACCGGAGCGACAGATAGAAACGATCGTGCGACAGGAAGGCGTCGAAGTAGATTCTGGCGGCCGCCGCGATGAGATCGTGAAAGCTCAGGCCCGCGGCCACGATGGTGTCGACGAATTCGGGCGTCAACGGCGCGACCCAGTCGAAGGTTTCGGCAATGTAGATCGCAAGGTCGCGTTGGTAGTCGGCCTGCGATGCCCACACCTGGTAAGCGGATCCGGTGGTGCGGCCGGCCGCCGAAACGACATCGGCGACACGGATGTCGATGCTCTCGCGCGTGCCTTGCTCGAACACGAGTTGTCGACCGGTCTCGAGGAGGAGTTGCCGCGTGGCCGCGGGGTCGCGACGACGGGCACTGGAGATCGTGGTCTCCGTCGGCCCGGGTTCGAAGGGCATGGGTTAATAGTACGGACTTTTTCGATCCGGCGCTTGGGCAAAATGGCCTATCGCATAGGCTGCCGAAATGGTGATCTATCCGGCAGCTGCGGTCCACACGCTCGAACCAACTCGGCCCACGGCTGCTGCCGTCGCCGTGCGCGACGGTCTCATCGTCGGCGTCGGCTCGATGGAAGAGCTCTCCCGGTTGGGCGACTTCGCCGTCGACAACACCTTCGCCGACAAAGTGCTGCTGCCCGGGTTCGTCGAGGCGCACAGCCACAGCTTCGAGGGTGCGTTGTGGCAGTTTCCGTACTGCGGCTATTTCGGACGCACCGATCCGACCGGTCGCCACTGGCCGGGCTGCACGTCGATCGATCAGGTGATCGCGCGGCTGCAAGAGGTCGAATCGGCCATGGACGACCCGGCGACGCCACTGGTCGCGTGGGGGATGGACCCGATCTACTTCCCCGACGAGCGGCTGGTCGCCGTCCACCTCGACCAGGTGAGCGACCGTCGGCCGATCTTCGTGCTCCATGCCAGTATCCACCTCGCCACGGTGAACTCGGTCGTGATCGAGGGGCAAGGGCTTCGGGACTCGATGGTCGAGGGGATCGTCCGCGACGGCGCCGGCGAACCCAACGGCGAGCTGCAGGAACCCCCGGCGATGATCCTCGCCGGCGACGCAGCGATGACCCTGTTTCGTTCGCTCGGCAATGACGATGCAATCGTGCACTTTGGCGACCTGGCCCGAAATGCCGGGGTCACCACCGTGACCGATTTGGGAACGACGTCCCTGGCTTCCGACGCAGTAGTCGAACGATGGCAGCGAATCGTCAACGCCCCTGCGTTCCCCGCCCGCGTGTCGATGTTCCACAACCCGGGTACCGGCGGTGATGGCGGGTTCGCCTCCGAGGCGGCGTTGGTGCTGCAGCGTCGATCAGAGAGCACCGACAAGCTGCGCTTCGGGCACGTCAAACTGATCCTCGACGGGTCGATACAGGGCTTCACCGCCCGCCTGCGTCCTCCCGGTTACCTCGACGATCGCCCCAACGGGCTGTGGCTCGTCCCGCCCGAGCAGGTGGCCGAGCGATTCGCCGCATTCCACGAGGCCGGCATCGTGGTGCACGCCCACTGCAACGGCGACGAGACCGTCGACGTGTTTCTCGACGCCGTCGAACAGACCTTGACGAGGTCGCCACGCTTCGATCACCGTCACACGGTGCAGCACTGCCAGCTCACGACGCCGGGCCAGTACCGCCGCATGAAGGCCCTCGGACTGTGCGCCAACATCTTCTCGAACCACACGTACTACTGGGGGGATCAACACCGCAACGTCACCGTCGGCCCGGATCGCGCCGCTCGTATGAACGCCGCCCGCACAGCGCTCGATCTGGGGGTGCCGTTGTCGATGCACAGCGATGCTGCGGTCACGCCGATCGGATCGCTGCACGTGGCGTGGTGTGCGGTCAACCGACTCACGGCCACCGGCGTCGTGAGCGGACCGGACGAACGCATCACGGTGCTCGAGGCACTCCGGGCCGTCACGGTCGGCGCGGCGTACCAACTGAAGATGGACGACGAGGTCGGCACGATCGCACCCGGGAAACGGGCCGATTTCGCGGTGCTCGATGCCGACCCGTTCGTGGTCGATCCGCTCGAGCTGAAGGACGTGCCCGTGTGGGGCACGGTCGTCGGCGGCGACGTCCACGCCCGCTCCTGAAATGGGTGGCCGTTCTCCCACCGAGGCCACGCCGCTGACGGTGATCGGCGGCTACCTGGGCGCAGGCAAGACCACGCTGATCAACCGATTGTTGGCCGATCCCGGCGATCGGCGCATCGCTGTTCTGGTGAACGATTTCGGTGCCGTCAACATCGACGCCGAACTCATCGTCGCGCAGGACGGCGACACCATCTCGCTCGCGAACGGATGTGTGTGTTGTTCGTTCGCCGATGGGCTGGCCATGGCGTTGATCGATCTGCGCGAACGCATCGAATCCGATGGCGACATCGATCATGTGGTCATCGAGGTCAGCGGTGTCGGCGATCCGTGGAAGGTCGCGCAGTGGGGGAGGACACCGGGGTTCAGCCTCGATGGTGTCGTGGTGCTGGCCGCAGCCGATTCGGTCATGGCCAAGGCGCAGGACCCTTTGGTCGGCGAGACGGTTCGGCAGCAGCTGCGCGGCGCCGACCTCGTCCTGGTGACGCGGGCCGATTTGGTCGATGACGCCGGTGAGGTCGCTGCGTGGGTTCGCACGGAGGGACGTTTGGAGGGCCGTTCGGAAGGATCGTCGTCGGTCTGGATCGGCATGTCGGCCCAGGTTCCGGTCGGGTTGGTCCTCGGCGGTCACGAGACGGCGGGCGCGTCGTCCGCCGGCGACCACCACCGGTTCGCGACGTGGGCGGTCGAGGTGCCACCGTGTGCGCCCGGCGACCTCGAGCGATGGCTGCGCGACGCGCCCGACGAGGTGTGGCGGGCCAAGGGTGTTGTGTCGTGCGTTGGTGGAGACGTCGTTGCCCAACGCGTCGGGCGGCGGGTGGAGGTCACCGCAGCGCCCGACGGTGCGGCATCGGGGCCGGTGGTCGTGGTGGCCGAGGTTCGATCGTCCGAAGCCGACGAGTGGTCGGCACGGGGCCGCAGACTTGACGGCGGCCCTCCAAACGGGGGTGACCGGACGGCATTTGCCACCTAGCTTGCGCTGCGGGCACGGGGACGCAACAGTGGAACGGACAGCGCAATGGAACGCGTTCCACTTCCGGACCACGCCGTTCATCCAGGCAAGCCAACGCAATTCAGAGCTAAGGACTTCACCACCATGCCGAACCCAGTTGAGGGCATCGACACCAGCAACGCCCCGTACATCATCGTCTCGTCCGATACCCACGCCGGCCTCTTCGTCGAGGACTACCGCCAGTACCTCGATTCGTCCGTGCACACGCAGTTCGACGAGTGGTTGGTGACCCGTCACGAACACCGGGCGATGGTTGAGGAGATCAACGGCGAGTACCTCGAGCAGTGGGAACGCGAGAACGAGGTCGGCCTGAAGGGCGCCTACGACCCTGCGATTCGCGACAAGACCCTCGATGCCGATGGCATTTCCGGCGAGATCATCTTCGCCGATGGCGACGCGGTCACCGGCATGGAAGCGCCGCCGTTCGGTGCCGGACTGCAGGCCGGAATGATCACCGACCCGAAGCTCGCCTGGGCCGGAGCGCGAGCCCACAATCGTTGGCTCGAAGAGTTCTGCGCCACCAATCCACCGCGCCGCGCCGGCGTGGCCCTGGTGCCCATTACGCATGGTGTCGAAGAGTCGGTCAAAGAGATCGAAGCTCTGGCGGGCAAGCCCGGCATCAAGGGCATCATGATCCCGACCATGTGGCACGACAACCCCTCGTATGGCAACGACCACTACGACCCCGTGTGGGCCGCCTGCGCCGAGGCCGGCCTCGTGGTGCACACGCACTCCGGTGAAGCCGACACCGATGCCTACAACGACAACATGGCCCAGTACATGCTCGAGGTCGCGTTCTGGACCCATCGCCCGCTGTGGCAGCTGCTGCTGTCCGGCAAGTTCGACAAGTTCCCCAACCTCAAATACGCCCCGGTCGAGTGCGGTTCGTGGTGGTTGGGCGACCTCCTGTTCAAGACCGACGCGGTCTTTGGTGGCCGCAACTGGAAGGTCAAGAAGATGGCGGCTCGCACGGCCGGACTCATCGAGCGACTGCCGTCGGAGTACATCGGCACCAACGTGTTCGTCGGTGCGTCCACCATGAGCAAGGTCGAACTGCGTCGCCGCTACGTGAACGGCATCGATGCGCTCATGTGGGGTACCGATTATCCGCACCCCGAGGGCTCGTGGCCCAACACGGTCGAGCGACTCGAAACCGACTTCCAGCAGATCCCCGTGGAAGAGACCCGACTGCTGCTGGGACTCAATGCGGTCCGCTGCTACGACCTCGATGTCGAGGGGCTCACCAAGGTCGCCAACGACATCGGTCCCACGCCGGAGCAGCTCAACCAGGATCTCAGCCTTCGCACTCCCGCCAACGCCATTCGCGAGGCTCGCTTCTGGTTCGACGACTACAACATCGAATGGAAGGACTAGAGGGGAAGGCGAACGGGACCTCCTGAGCACGCACCGATGAAATCAACCGATCATCACATCGTCATCTCGGCCGACGCCCACTGCGGTGCCGACCTGTGGGACTACAAGAACTACCTGCCGTCGAAGTACCACTCCGAGTTCGACGAGTGGGCCGCCCACATCGAGGCCGAGCAGGTCAAGCAAGCAGAGATGTTTGCCGGCATGGACCGTTCCCCTCGTAACGTCGGCATCGACGGCGACCCCGAGGTCGACGGAGACCGTAACTACTCCTCCGAGCGGCGCTTGCGCGAGCAACAAGAGGATGGCGTCGTCGCCACGGTGTTGTTCCCCAACACCCAGCCGCCGTTTGCACCGCCGGCCGCGTCGCAGTTCGAGGCGCCGCCCTACAGCGACGACATGGAGAAACGGTGGGAAGGCCTCAAGGCCCACAACCGTTGGCTGCTCGACCTGGTCAACCTGGCCCCCGAGCGCCGCGCCGGTGTTGCCCAGATCTTCCTCGGCGATGTCGAGGGGTCGGTCAAAGAGATCGAGTGGGCCGCCGAGAACGGTTTGCGCGGCGGCATCTTGGTGCCGGGCGCACCGCCCGACTCACCGTTCGAGCCGTTGTACTCCAAGCGGTACGAGCCCATCTGGGAAGCAGCTGCTGCCAACAACATGGTGCTCACCCACCACGCCGGTGGCGCAACGCCAAACTTCGGTCCGCACTTT
>CBESNZ010000187.1:0-6838 GCA_965531045.1 uncultured Acidimicrobiales bacterium | reverse complement strand
TGGCACCTGGCCACGGCCGCATGGGCGGTCACGGTCACCGCGCTGGTCCCGCTCGTCGTCGTGCCCGTCGCCATTGGCGCGGCGCTGATCGAGGGCGGCGGCGTGGTCGCAGGCGCCTTCATCAGCGGCATCTTGGGGGCGCTCGCCTACGCCGGGTTCTTCACGGCGGCCAGCGCGCAGTTTCGCCGGGCGCTGTGGGTTGCCCTCGGTTACATCCTGGTGTGGGAGAACCTCATCTCGAGCTTCAGCGACAACACCGCCCGCCTGTCGATTCGCAGCTACGTGTTCAGTTACCTGGAAGACGCCACGAAGGTCGACCTGAACCTCGCCGACCGCACGGCGTGGTTGGCGATCGTCATCCCCGTCGCGGTGGCGATCGTCGGTGTCGCAGTCGCCGGGTGGCGCCTCGCCAGCCGCGACGTCGCCTAGCGGCTCGCAGGTCTCGGTCGATATCCCGGCGAACTCCAGCGTCGCGAAGGCCGGTCCGACAAATTCCGCTTCGATATGCGCGTCCGATCCGCTAGGTTGGTGGGGATGCGACTTTTGCTTGACCTCCGACTTATGTACCCGACCGCCTGATCAGGCGCGTCGGGGTCATGTCGTAGAGGTCCATCAAACACGTCGAAGAGAGGGAGAACGCCATGAGCGAATCCACGTCAATTACCGGGAACAGCCGAGCCGCCCAGCGGGGCAACGCCGGCATCATGCCCATCCAGAAGTACGCCCCGTACCTGTCCTACCTGCCCATCGATCTGCCCAATCGCACCTGGCCGGACGCGACCATCACCGAGGCACCCCTTTGGTGTTCGGTCGACCTGCGCGATGGCAATCAGGCACTCATCGAGCCCATGGATCCCGATCGCAAGCGGCAGATGTTCGAGCAGCTCATCGCCATCGGCTTCAAGGAAATCGAGGTCGGATTCCCGGCCGCCAGCGACACCGACTACGACTTTGTACGTCAGATCATCGAGGACGGCGCGATCCCCGACGATGTCACCATCCAGGTGCTCACGCAGTCGCGACCCCAGCTCATCGAGCGCACGTTCGAGAGCGTGGCCGGTTCGAAGCAGGCCATCGTCCACTTCTACAACTCCACGTCCACCGTGCAACGCCAAGTGGTATTCGGCCTGGACGAGGACGGCATTGCCGACATCCCCGTCAAGGCAGCCGAATACTGCCGGACGCAAGAAGCCCACGTGGGCGACACGCAGATCCGCTACGAATACTCACCCGAGAGCTTCAGCGGCACCGAGCTCGTCTACGCCAAACGGGTGTGCGAAGACGTGATGGACGTGCTGCAGCCGACGCCCGCCAACCCGCTCATCCTCAACCTGCCCGCCACCGTCGAGATGAGCACCGCCAACATCCACGCCGACATGATCGAGTGGTTCGACCGCAATATCAAGGACCGCGATTCGGTCCTCCTGTCGCTCCATCCGCACAACGACCGCGGCACCGGCGTCGCAGCCGCCGAGTTCGGTGTCATGGCCGGTGCGGATCGCGTCGAAGGCACGCTCTTCGGCAACGGCGAGCGCACCGGCAATGTCGATATCGTCACGCTGGCGCTCAACCTGTTCAGCCAAGGCGTCGATCCCGAGCTCGACTTCAGCGACATCAACGAGATTCGCCGGGTCGCCGAGCACTGCAACCAGCTGTCCGTGCACGCCCGTCACCCGTACGTTGGTGATCTCGTGTACACCGCCTTTTCGGGTTCGCACCAGGATGCGATCAAGAAGGGCTTCGAGGCCATGGAAGCCTCGGGCCAAACCCTGTGGGAGGTTCCGTACCTGCCGATCGATCCCAAAGACGTCGGTCGAACGTACGAGGATGTCATCCGCGTCAACTCGCAATCCGGCAAGGGCGGCGTCGCATACCTTCTGAAGGCCGAGCAAGAGCTCGACCTGCCTCGCCGGCTCCAAATCGAGTTCACCCGCATCGTCCAGCAGATCACCGACACGACCGGCAAGGAAGTGACCGGCGACGAAATCTGGACGACCTTCAACGACCAGTATCTGTCGGCCACGAAACCGTTCGAACTGGTGTCGTTCAGCTCGAGCCAGAACGTCGGCGGCAACGATCGCACAACGATGGAAGCCACCGTCCGGGTCGATGGCGAGGAGCAGGTCATCGCGGGTGAGGGGAACGGGTCGATCGATGCATTTGCCCACTCGCTGCGCGAGCTGAGCGGTCACGACTTCCGGGTGCTCGACTACCACGAGCACGCGATCGGCGCCGGCGCCGACGCACGAGCGGTGTGCTACACCGAGCTCAAGGTCGGCGACACCGAACTGTGGGGCGTCGGCATACACCCCGACATCGTCACGGCTTCACTTCGAGCCGTCGTCTCCGCCGTCAACCGCGCGAGTTCTTAGACGCACTCGGCGATCCGTCGCGGCGTTAGCCGCGGCGGGTCGCCAGTCGTCGTGTCGCCGCTCCTCGACGCCGATGCTGCACACCAAGGTGCCGCGCCGCTCGTCGTCCCTCCTCGCTCCCTACGTCGCTGTGGCTGGCGCCGAGTCGACGGCAGGCGACCCCGCCCGGTCGCCGAGGCCTTCGCGTAAAAACGCGCGGTATCGGAGACCGTGCGTTTCTGATGCACCCGTCAGCGCGCGGTATCGGAGACCGTGCGTTTCAGCGCGCGGTATCGGAGACCGTGCGTTTGTCTACAACTTGTATTGAGCGCGCGGTATCGGAGACCGCTCACTCGCGCTTTGTGACCCTGGTAAGGGCGAAGGCCTTGGCTGCCCCGGAGAACAATCCTGTTGTAGGCCTGGCGCCAGCACCGGGTATGTAGCCCGGGAGCGAGGGACGAGCGACCAGCTCTGCGCCTGCGTTTTGCAGAGTATCCAGAGGAGCGGCGGCGCAATCGCCTTCGCATCGCCGGCTTCGCCGCCGAGACGAAGATGCGATTGCTATACGAGATTGATGTCGTACAACACTTGTTGGAGCTTGTCGCCGGCCTGGATGGGCGAGAATCGCAAGGGGTTTTCTGGCGTAACGGTGGTCGGGATCGGCGACAGGACGGTCCATGGCTGCGGGTGACAGAACTGCACCACCGAGTATCGCTCGCCGGGCTGGTCGGGGTCGGCGACCACCCGGTGAATGCCGGGGGGAACCAAACCGTTGGTGACGTGCTCGAGCATCATGCCGGTGTTGATGATCACGCGATCATCCGGTGGCACCGCGTCGACCCATTCGTCGTTGACCTCGACCTGCAAACCGCGCGCCGTCGCTCGAGGCAACGCCGTGATGAGGTTGATATCGCCGTGGGCTCCGGCCCACACGTGGTCCTCACCAGGGGAAAGATCCATCGCCGGGTAATGGATCGCTCGGGTGAGCGTGGCGCCGTCGCGCAGCATGGCGTCGAAGAACTCCTCGTGACAACCAAGCCCCACCGCGATGATCCGCAGGAACCGGCGCTGCAGATCAGCCACCCTGTCGTGAAACGTCGTGAGCACTTCGGTGATGCCCGGCACGTCGGCCTCGGGCAACACCCGCTTGCCGTAGCGGGTGGGGAACTTCTGGCGAAGCGGATGATTCTCCGGCAACTCGAGACCCCAATTGAGCATCTCTTTCCAGTCGGCCACGTCCGCCGTCGCAGCGGTCTCGACAAGCAGCCCGGTGTAGCCGGTCTGCCCGAATGTGCCGTGAGCGACAGACCGCTGCTTGGTTTCGACCGGCAGCGTGAAGAACTCTTCGAGCATGCCGTAGGCACTATCGAGCAGATCGGTGGACAAGTCGTGCTCGGTGTAGACGAACCCGGTCCGAAGGCTCCGCATGACGCCGTCAACGACGGCTCGACGTTTGGAAGCATCGCCCTGTTCGAACGCCAGCAAATCGACATCGAGGATTTCATCGGTCATGAGCGAAAGGCTAGCCGCGCCTCACCGGCCGCGAGCCCACCGGCTCGACCCCACACGCGAAGGCAAAAACGATTAGAACTAGACGATGGCAATCACCGAATCCTCCGATGCTCTCAACATCGAAATCGCTACGACGGTGGCGTCGGTTCGCGCCGCGTTCAACAGCGGACGCACCCGTCCCCTGGCCTGGCGAGAGGCGCAACTCGACGGCCTCATCCGCTTGCTCGACGAAGGCGAAGCCGACCTGTTGGCCGCCATGAAATCCGATGTCGGCAAGCCCTCCCTCGAAGCCTGGATCACCGATATCGGCGCGACCGCCACCGAGATCCGCCACGTCCGCAAGAACGTGGCCAAGTGGTCCAAGGCGCGCAAAGCAAAACTGCCAATGTCGTCACAGCCCGGCAAGGGCCTCGTCGTCCCCGAACCGCTCGGCGTCGGCCTGATCATTGCACCTTGGAACTATCCGGTGAACCTGCTTCTCGAACCGCTCGCCGCCGCAGTCGCCGCCGGCAACGCGGTCGTCGTCAAACCCTCGGAGCTCGCGCCGGCCACGTCGGCCGTGCTCACCCGACTCATCCGCCAGCACCTCGACAACGAAGCCATCGCCGTCGTCGAGGGCGCGGTCGACGTTTCCACCGCGTTGTTGGCCGAGCGCTTCGACCACATCTTCTTCACCGGGTCGACCTCGGTCGGTCGCGTGGTCATGAAGGCGGCAGCAGAACACCTCACACCCGTCACGCTCGAACTCGGCGGCAAAAGCCCGGTCATCATCGACGAGTCGGCCAATCTGCGCACGACTGCCCGTCGCCTGGTTTGGGGCAAATTCCTCAACGCCGGCCAAACCTGCGTTGCGCCCGACTACCTGCTCGTGGGCGCAGCACAACGTGACGAGTTGCTCGACCACATTGCCGAAGCGATCGGCGAGTTCTACGGCGACGACCCTTCGGAGAGCGCCGACTACGGCCGAATCGTGAACCAGCGCCACCTCGATCGACTCCGCGGCCTCCTCGATGATCCGGGTGCAGGCACCGTCGCGATCGGCGGCGAAAGCGATCCGGCTACTCGCTACCTGGCGCCAACGGTGCTCATCGACTCCGAGCCAACCGCCTCGGTCATGCAAGACGAGATCTTCGGGCCGATCTTGCCCGTCATCGTCACCGACGACCTCGACGACGCGATCGAATTCGTCAACGCCCGCCCCAAACCATTGGCGCTGTACGTGTTCTCCGAGGACGACGCGGCCGCCGATCGAGTCATCAGCGAAACATCGTCGGGCAGCGTCTGTGTGAATCATTCGATTCTGCAGATCACGCCGCACGACCTGCCCTTTGGCGGCGTCGGACCATCGGGTATGGGCCGCTATCACGGCCAGGCGGGCTTCGATGCGTACTCCAACCTCAAGGCGGTGTTGAAGAAGGGCACGAAGCCCGATCCTTCCCTGATGTACCCGCCGTACGGACGGGTCAAGGAAGCCATCTTCCGCAAGGCGATTTAGGCGGCCTGCCGCAAGGCCATTTAGGGGCGCGGTCCGCTACCCGACTAGAACGTCGGGCCGCAGTTCCCGGTCGACCCGTCCGGGCACGTGGCGCTCGCCCACACGGCACGGTCGATGTTGAGAGGCGTGCCGTTGGCGCCGAACAGCGTCGCCCCGGTGAAGTTGGTGGTGTCGAAGTCGGCGCGATGCACGTTGGCGCGCACGAGGCTGGCACCGGTGAGGTTGGCCCTCCTGAGTTCGGCGTTCTGAAGGCCGGCGTCGGTAAACACCGCGCCGATCGCCGACGCGTCCCGCATTTGCGCCCGGTTCAAGTTTGCGTTGGTGAAGTCCGCACCGTCGAGCGTGGCGCCGATCAACGCGATGTTTGCACCACCCACCGTACGAAGGTTTGCGCCGGTGAGATCGGCGTCGTCGAATCTCGCCCAGTTGAGATCCGCACCCTCGAGGTTTGCGCCGGTGAGATCGGCGTCGTCGAACCTCGCCCAGCTGCCATCGGCGCCGGCGAGGTTCGCCTCGGTCAGGTTGGCGTTGTCGAGTCTCGCGTGACTGATATCGGCGTCGGTCAGGTCCGCCCGAGTCAGGATCGCATCTCTGAGGTCGGCATCGGACAGATCGGCACCGACCAGAATGGCCTCGTCGAAGTCCAGACCCCGTAGGTCCACGCCAGAGAGGTTCAGTCCGCTCAGGTCACATCCGGCGAGACTGTCGCCCGCAGCGATCAGTTCCATTGCATCACAGCCAGCCGGCGTCGTCGTCGTGGTGGTCGCGGTCGTTGTCGTTGTCGTTGTGGTCGTGCTGCTCGACCCTGTTGTCGTCGTCGACCCCACCGAAGTCGTCGTCGTGCCCGAGCCGGAAGGCACCGTCGTGCTGGACGTCGCAGATCCGGCAGGGCTGGTGGTGGTCGGCCAACCGAAGATGAAGGTACCTGGCACCGTCGTCGACGACGACGAGGTGGTCGGCCAACCGAAAACGAACGTTACGGGAGCCGTGGTCGGGGGCTCGCCGGCCGAAGGAGCTGTGTCTGAAAAGGCTGTGTCCGAGAAAGCTGTGTCCGAGAACGCAAGGGAGTCGGGCAGTTCCTCGGCAACGATTTCGATCGTCGCCTCGCCGAGCTCGACCGGTCCGGCGTCGACGACGTCCACCAGTCCAACGCCACCGGCCACCACGCCGACCGCGGCCACCGCCGTCGCCACCGACGCGGCAGCGGGCGCGGTGAGTACGGACAACACGGGAATGTTGAGGAGCCAACCCCACACGCCGACGCTGCGGGTATGGCCGACCGACGCATTGAGGAAGGCCCGCACCACCGTCGGGTCGAACTGAGTGCCGGCGTGGGCGGTGAGTTCGCGGCGTGCGGTCTCGGCCGAAAGCGGCGCCTTGTACGACCTGGTCGCCGTGATGACATCGTACGCGTCCGCCACTGCGTGCCAGCGAATTGGCTTCCGGAAACAGTCCCAGTAATCGTATTTTCAGATTGTCG
>CBESNZ010000186.1:0-6841 GCA_965531045.1 uncultured Acidimicrobiales bacterium | reverse complement strand
TTCATCCCGGTCTCCGCTCTCAAGGGCGACAACGTCGTCGACCGAAGCAAGAACATGGATTGGTATCAAGGGTCGCCGCTGCTGCATCACCTCGAAGAGGTGCACATCGCCAGCGACCGCAACCTCATCGACGCGCGGCTTCCCGTGCAGTACGTCCTGCGGCCGAAGAGCGACGAATACCACGACTACCGCGGCTATGCCGGCACCATCTCCGGTGGCGTCATGAAGCCCGGTGACGAGGTTGTGGTTCTGCCCTCTGGCTTCACGAGCAAGGTCGCGTCGATCGATACGTTCGACGGCGAGGTGGAAGAAGCGTTTTCACCCATGGCGGTCACGGTTCGACTCGAGGACGACATCGACGTCTCGCGCGGAGACATGATCTGTCGCCCGCACAACCAACCCACCGTCACGCAAGACGTCGACGCGATGGTCTGCTGGATGACCGCCGATTCGAAGCTCGAAAAGGGCACAAAGCTGGCGATCAAGCACACGACCCGCGAAGCCCGCTGCATGGTCAAGGACCTGCAATATCGTCTCGACATCAACACGCTGCACCGCGACGAAGAGTCGCAGTCGCTCGAGCTGAACGAGATCGGCCGTATTTCGCTGCGGACGACGATTCCGTTGTTCTTGGACGAGTACCGTCGCAACCGCGAAACCGGCAGCTTCATTCTGATCGACGAGAACACCAACGCAACCGTCGGCGCCGGCATGATTCTCGGCGAGTCTTCCTAGCCGGTGGGTGACATCACGCCCAACGTTGTTTGGCACCCCGGTCACTTCGACCGATCCGAACGATGGAGCGCGCTCGGCCAAGCCGGCGCAACCATTTGGTTCACCGGTCTCTCGGGTTCGGGCAAGTCCACCGTTGCGGTCGAGGTCGAGAAAGCCCTCATCGCCAAAGGCCAGCCCGCGTACATGCTCGATGGCGACAATCTCCGTCACGGTCTCAACGGCGATCTTGGCTTTTCGGCCGAGGATCGTGACGAGAACGTCCGTCGGGTGTCCGAAGTCGCTCGCCTGTTCGCCGATGCCGGCACGGTGAGCCTGGTGCCGTTGGTCTCGCCATACCGAGCAGCACGTGATCGGGCCCGTGAGATCCATGTTGCGGCCGACGTGCCGTTCTACGAGGTTTTCATCGACACCCCGATCGAGATCTGCGAACAACGCGATCCGAAGGGGCTCTACAAACAAGCTCGGGCCGGCAAGATCAAGGGATTCACCGGCATCGACGATCCGTACGAGGCGCCGTTGGCGGCCGAGCTGGTATTGACCCCGGCCGACGGCGACCCGGTGGCCCAAGCGGCCAAGGTTCTCGACCTTCTGGTCACCTGATACTTACGTCTGCATCTCACGTGCCGATACATACATGTATGGCGACCAAGACTGCATCGAAGACCACAGCCAAGACCAAGGCCACGCCGAAGGCCAAGGCCAAGAAGGCGCCAAAGTCGAAGGCGAAGGCCGCTCCAAAGGCCAAGAAGCCTGCGAATTGGAAGAGCCGGGCGGCGATACGACTCGTCGAGCCGGGGAGCTCGGTCGACTGCGAATTGTGCGGCGAACGGGTGAAGTTCCAGGCCCGCATGCGCCATCAGCAGGTCATCTGCAACATCTACACCAAGGGCGTCTGGGAGCGTGTGGATCACTACCACGCGCCGTGTTACAACGAAGCGGGAAAACCCTTCGGTAAGCCCACCGAAAAGGGCTGAACGCCCGCTCTGAACGGGACCAGTCGGCTACGGTCCCCCAATGCACGACGCGCAGCTGCCCGAGTCGGTCCGTGGTTGTGTGTCAGGGTCGATCGACCTGCTGCAACGTGCGGCCACACCGTTCGGGTTCGTCGCCTCTCCCGACGACGTGCACTACGGATCCGTCTGGGCCCGTGACGCGGCAATTTCGGGCCTCGGAGCGCTCACGACCGACGACAGCGATCTTCATTCGACCGTTCGGGCCACCCTCGAGACGCTGATCGAACGGCGGTCGGACCTCGGGCAGATCCCCGACGCCGTGTGGTTCGACGGTCCGACCGGACGAGCCGATTATTGGGATTGGGGCGAGGCGGGATGCACCGACGCCACCGCATGGATGCCGGTGCTCCTCGACGCCTACGTCACCAGCACCGGCGATGTCGCCTTTGGCGAGCGGTGTTGGCCGGCGGTACATGACGCCCTGACCTGGCTTCGGTACCAAGATGCCAACAACATGGGTTTGATCGACAGCCCACGCGCGGGCGATTGGATGGACTCGTCGTTGGCGCGTTCGGGCAAGGTGCTGCATGTGAACGTGTTGTTGGCCTGGGCGCTGCAGGCCGCCGATCGCTTGGCTGCTCGCCTCGACCGGTCGGTGTCGTGGCCCGCAAGCGACGTGGTCGACCGCATCAATCTGCTGTTCTGGCCGGAGGTGGACGCCGAGTACAGCGACCTTTGGGCGCACGTGCCGTCCAACCGTTCTGCGGGCTTCCGGCACAAGGCCTCGGTCGCCGGTCATCGGGCGGCCGTTCGAGAGGATCGCAGCCACTACCTCGCAAGCGTCGAGTTCGGGGTCTACGTCGACCGCTGCGACACCCTGGCCAATGCGATCGCGGTCCTCGCCGACGTCGCCAGCAGCGCCCGGGCCGATCGCATCGTCGACTATCTCGGCGCCCATGTCGCCGTCCCGTTTCCGTCGCGCACCTGGGTACAGCCGATCGACTTCGACGATCGCGAGGGCCTGCTGGGCGTCGCTGCCGACGCGACGCAGGATCCCCGCTGGCGCAACGCCCCCGGCCGCTATCACAACGGTGCGGTTTGGCCGTTCGTCGGCGGCTTCCATGCTGCTGCGGTCGCCAGGTGCGGTCGACGCGACGAGGCGATTTTCCTGCTCGACCGACTCGCCACAGCGAACGCCCAGGGGGATGGTTTCCACGAGTGGATCGGCCTCGACGGGGTTGTTGGGGGTCCGTCCGGCCAGGCTTGGAACGCCGGCGCGTATCTGCTCGCAGTCGCCGAACTGAAGCGTCAGTTGGCGCTCGGGGTGTCGATCTGAAAGCCGCGGGCAACCTCGGGACGACGTAGCTTCCAGATGAAGCCGTCGTACCAGAGATGCAGCGCACCGGCGGTGAAGATCATCGTGCGAAATGCCGTTCCCTGGTCGAGCGCTCCGGCGAGCTTGAGGATTCCGAGGGTGAGCACGAAGTAGCCGACGAGGAACCCCAGTGGTCCGGGCCGAGCCCGAACCACACGGCCGAGTTTGGCGCCGCGGTCGACGTCGGCCGACGGGTAGCGGTCGTGCAGGTAGTTGTGCACCACGAAGAAGTACTCGGCCGCGTGTGAGCCGACGTAGCCGACGAAACCGACGATTGGACTGATGAGCGTGATCGCGAACAGCAACGCGGTGGACGCGAGATACAGCCATTTCATCGGGTTGACGACGTTGCGCCGAGATTCCTCCCACGCCCAGCGTCCGATCAAGGCGATCACGCCGACGACGATGAACGGCAGGACGACGCGGGTGACCGGGGCGAGATCGGTCAGAATTTCGAGGCCATCCTTGTTGACGCCGCCCATGCCGCTTTCGGTGATGCGATCGGGGGTGTCACGGTCGGCCGACGCCCAGGCAAAGGCCAGGAGGAGCCACGACCACAGCATCCAATGTTCGGTGCGCCCGTCCTGTTGTTGTGCCTTGCGCCCGTAAATCCGCGTGATGCCGTAGCGCTGCTGCAGCGTGTGCCCGGCGTTCCAGACCCCGGCGATGACCGCCAGCATCGTGAAGCTGATGTTCATTGCGACCACCACCCCGACGGCGATGACGATCGGGGAGTACAGGAACAGGCGGCGCTTGGCGGTACGGGTGACGTGGTCGCCGTACACCAACGGCAACGTGAGCGGTTGGTGGAGAAAGGAGAACAACAGGGTGAGCCCGATCAACCACTGCAATCGATCGGTGTTGTCGAGGAGCACCCATGCCGCGACGGCGAACGGCACCCACAGGAACGCCAACGCGACGTCGGCTCGTGCGCTGCGGACGTAGCGATAACTCGTGGTGCGGGTCGGCCGGTCGAGCGCCAGGGTCATGGCCGTCGACCGTATCGCATTGGCCTACCAAGGTCGCAGTGGCTCACGCTCAGGTGGCGGCGACCGAGCCTGTCGCGAGGCCGACCAACTCGGCAACCGGTGCCTCGCCGCCGCCGAGACGGCGTCCGACCACCACGCCGTCGGCATCGATTGCCACCAAATACGGGAACGACGTCATGCCGTACGCGGTGGCGATCTCGGAGGTCGCAGAGTCGACGGCGACCTGCGCCGGCCAACCCTCGGCTTCGAACCATGACGATGGCGGCCAGTTGCCGCGATCGACGTCGAACGCCGTTGACACCGCGATGACTTCGACGCCGGCGGTGGCGCCGCTGGTGATCGACTGGCTGATCACGGGCAGCTCGGTCTGGCAGTGCGGACACCAGTGCACGAGGAAGGCCAGGATCGTCGGCTCGCCAGGGGCGTACTCCACCAGTGCATTGTTCGGTCCGATCGTGGAAAACGTCGGTGCGAGTGCGCCAACCGCTTCGTCGTCGCCCTCGGCGTTGAATGCGGGCAGCGCGTCGCCGGTGACGGTCACTTGATCGGCGATCTCGATCGGCTCGCTGACCGGTGGTGCATCGCCGTCGACCGGAGCCTCATCGGTGGTGGTCACTCCGCTGCCGGTCCCCTCGTCGGTCGTGGCGGTGTCGCTGCCACACGCCGCAGCGGTGAGCGTGACGGCGAGGGCGACGGCAATCCAGAAGTGTTTCATCGTGGTTTTCACGCCATGACCGTAGCGAACCGACGCCCCCGTGGGGCTTCAGCGCGTGGGTTGGTGGGCGGCGTGGGTTGGTGGGGGTTTGTCTTCAGCGAGCCAGGGGTTTGTACGTAATAGGTTGGGGGCGCATGGCTTCGGCCCCGAATTCCTTCTTCATGAAGTCGGTGTACTCGCTGAAATTGCCCTCGAACCAGCGGATTTGCGAGTTGCCTTCGAACGCCAGCACATGGGTGCACACACGATCGAGGAACCAGCGATCGTGGCTGATGACCACCGCACAGCCCGCGTACGTCTCGAGACCATCCTCGAGGGCCCGCAAGGTGTCGACGTCGAGGTCGTTGGTCGGTTCGTCGAGCAGCAACGTGTTGCCGCCGGACTTGAGCACCTTGGCCAGGTGCACCCGATTTCGCTCGCCGCCGGAGAGCACGCCCACCTTCTTTTGCTGATCGGAGCCGCGGAAGTTGAAGCCGGACACGTAGGCCCGGCTGTTCATCTCGCGATTGCCGATGGTGATGAACTCGGCCCCGCCGGTGATTTCTTCGAAGACGGTGTTTTCGGCGTCGAGGGTGTCGCGGCTTTGGTCCACGTAGGCGAGGTCGACGGTTTGGCCGACGGTGAGCGTGCCCGCATCTGGTGCGGTGTCGCCCGAAGCCGTGCCGTCGGCTTCGGCCATGATCATCTTGAACAGCGTGGTCTTGCCGGCGCCGTTGGCGCCGATCACGCCGACGATTCCGGCCGGCGGAAGGATAAACGACAGGTCTTCGAACAGCTGCTTGTCGCCAAAGGCCTTCTGGACGTGATCCGCGGTGATCACCACGTCGCCGAGGCGATCGTTCACCGGGATGGAGATCTGCAGCTGGTTCTGGAGTCCGTCCGACGCCTTCGACTCGGCGAGCAACTTCTCGTATTGGGCGAGGCGGGCCTTTCCCTTCGCCTGACGGGCCTTGGGAGCCATACGAACCCAATCGAGCTCGCGCTTGAGGGTGGCCTCGCGTGCCGAGTCCTTCTTGTCGTCGGCCGCGAGTCGAGCCTGCTTCTGTTCGAGCCAGCTGCTGTAGTTGCCTTCGAAGGGGATACCCCGGCCGCGATCGAGCTCGAGGATCCATCCGGCGACGTTGTCGAGGAAGTAGCGATCGTGCGTGATGGCGACGACGGTGCCCTCGTAGTCCTTCAGGAATCGTTCGAGCCAGGCGACGGACTCGGCATCGAGGTGGTTGGTCGGTTCGTCGAGCAACAACAGGTCGGGGCGAGACAGCAGCAAGCGGCAGAGGGCCACGCGCCGCCGTTCGCCGCCGGAGAGCTTGGTGACCTCGGAGTCGCCGGGCGGCAAGCGCAGCGCTTCCATCGCGATTTGTATGGTGCGCTGCAGGTCCCATGCGCCCGCAGCTTCGATCTTGGACTCGATGTCGGCTTGCTGTTCGCCCAACTTTTCGTAGTCGGCTTCGGGATCGGACCAGCCCGCGAGGACCTCGTCATAGGTCGTGAGCAGCGCAGCGATTTCGCCAACCCCGTCCATGACATTGCCTTGCACATCTTTGTCGGGGTCGAGCTGGGGCTCTTGCTGGAGCAAGCCGACCGTGAAGCCGTCGGTGAGCCGTGCTTCGCCGGTGAACCCATCGTCGAGTCCGGCCATCACCTTGAGAAGCGAAGACTTGCCGGCGCCGTTTGAACCCAGAACGCCGATCTTGGCGCCGGGAAAGAACGACAGACTGACGTCCTTGAGCACCTCTTTGTCGGGCGGGTAGAACCGGCTCAGCTTGTGCATCGTGTAGATGTATTGCGCGCTCATGGGCGCAGAGACTACCGCCGGTTCAGTCCAGGCTGTGTCGGCGCACCCACTGGAGTACCGCGAAGTCGAGCACCGGGAGGCTGATGATCGCCAGCCAAAAGGCGGCAGCGTTCGTCAGGAGGTCGGGGACAGCGATGAGTGCGACCGCTCCGAGGCACCACGCCACGTCGCCTTGGAACACGAGCAGTACGTGGGTTCGGCGCAGAGGCCGGTGGCCGGCGAACCAGGCGACCAGCGGGGCGTACCCGGCGAGCGTGGCGCCAACGGCCAGAATCGCCA
>CBESNZ010000185.1:0-6844 GCA_965531045.1 uncultured Acidimicrobiales bacterium | reverse complement strand
GGCGACTTCGACCAGATCGAGGGTTTTGAAACCGGCGCCGATGACTACGTGACGAAGCCGTTCTCGTTTCCGATTCTGGTGGCCCGATTGCGGGCCCTTGTTCGCCGTGGACCCGCCGCGCACGACGTACAGCTCGCACAAGGGGACCTTCGGCTGGACTCCCGCACCGCCGAGGCGTGGCGGGCCGACACCCTCCTCGACCTGACGGCGCGCGAGTTTCGGCTGCTCGAGGCATTGCTGACGGCCGACGGCGCCGCAGTGAGCAAGCAACAACTCCTCGATCGGGTGTGGGGCACCGACTTTCCCGGGAGTCCGAACATTGTCGAGGTGTACGTGCGGTATTTGCGGCAGAAGGTCGACGAACCGTTCGACCGGCGCTCGATCGTGACGGTGCGCAGCATCGGATACCGTCTCGTCGACGACGGCGAGCCGCCGCGATGATCGGCCGGCGCCTGCGCTCGACTCGTGGCAGGGTCGCGTTCGTGACCCTTCTCACCTTCTTGACGGTCGGCATTGTTTTGTTCGAGGTGCTGCGGTTCAGCGGAATCGTCGACCGGGTGCAGGACCTGCGCGAAGGCGATCTGATCGATCAGGAAGAAGCGCGGCTTCGCGACGAGCTGGCCGCGACCGGAACGGCGATTCCTCGGAACGGACAGGTACGAACCCTCATCGTTCCCGCAGGCTCCGTCGTCGGAGTCGCGTCGTACGACACCGAGGTGCAAGCCGACAACCTTCCTCCAACGGTCGACGTGTCGCCCGGTGGGCTCGATCCTGCGCTGTTCGACACAACCGTCGTCTTCTATCCGTCGTTGTCGCAACGCGGGGGTTGGGAGGTGCTTCGTGCCACCGACGGCGATGCGCCTTCCGGCTCAGCACAACCCATCGGGCCGGAAAAGGCAATCGCCTTGTTGGCCGTCACCGGCGACGACGTGATCGGCCCCCTGTCGGTGCGCGAAGCCTTGCTGGCCGCCATACCCATTGGATCGATCGTGCTCGCAACCACGTTTGCGTTGGTCGCAGGCTCGGGCCTGCGACCGGTGCGGCGCATGACCGCAGAAGCAGCCGGCATCGAGATCGGCGACCTGACCCGACGGCTGCCCGACCCCGCGACCGGCGACGAGCTCGAAGACCTCGCTGCGACCCTCAACGGCATGCTCGATCGCGTCAGCCAAGGTGTCGCCACCGAGCGGCGCTTCGTAGCCGACGCGGCCCACGAACTGCGTTCGCCCATCGCCGCCAGCACCGCATTGCTCGAAGTGGCGCTCAGCACCGACGACTTCGATTGGCGTACCGCGGCGGCGTCCGTGCTCGACGAGCAACGCCGCCTCGGCGCGCTGGTCGACGACCTCGTGCTCCTCGCCCGTCTCGACGATGCCGGCCCCATCACCGGCGAGCCTCTCATGCTCGACGACATCATCGCCGCCGAGGCATCCCGACCGTTCACCGCGACCATCGAGGTCGTGGACCTCCGACCGGTGGCCATCGACGCCGACCGGCGTTCGCTCGAACGCGTTGTGCGCAACCTGTTGTCCAATGCCGACCGGCATGCTGGGACCCGGATCGAGGTCGGCCTCGACGTCACGGCGACCCATGGCGTTCTTCAGGTCGACGATGACGGTCCCGGCATCCCGGTGGAAGAACGAGAGCGAATTTTCGAGCGCTTTGCCCGCCTCGACGATGCGCGCAGCCGGGACGCAGGAGGATCAGGAATCGGCCTCGCCATCGTCAAGGAGGTGGTCGAAGCCCACGGCGGCAAGGTCGCCGTAACCGAGAGCCCGTTGGGCGGAGCCCGCTTCACCGTGACGCTCCCGCTTTCGCATCCAACCACTTCGCCCACGCCCTGAGCGATCACTCCGGAGTCGATGACCATGGTCGTTCTTCAAGCCCGTCCTGTCTTGTTGGTCGCGTGCGCCGTCTGGGTCGTGTGGCGGGCGCTGCTCTGGCGCCGCCGCCCGGACAAGAACCCCACTCGAGAGCTGGCGGTGGCGATCCTATTCTGCTGGTCACTCGTCATTGTGCGGGTCACGTTTTTCCCGCTGACCATCATCTTCTACGACTGGCACGGCGCCTCGAACCTCGTGCCCTTCGCCAGTATCCTCCAGCTGCTCCGTGAGACTCCGGCGGTGTTCGCATTCGAGAACATCGTCGGCAACCTCGTGCTCTTCGTACCGCTTGGAGTCCTCCTACCGTTCCTTTTCGCAGAACTCAGGCGGCCGGCCGCGCTGCTGTGGCGAGCCGGTGTGATCTCGCTGCTGATCGAAGGCACCCAGTTCCTCACCCGGGCCCGATCCGTCGACGTCGACGACGTCATACTCAACACGACCGGAGCCATTGTCGGGCTCGGCGTCTACATGATGGCCACCGCAATGCTCAAGCGGATTCCGAGCGGAGCTCAGTTCCTCGGGCGGCTCGCGTCGACCGATCGACGCGAACCCCTCCTCGCCGGCGCCTTCCCCCTGGTGGTCACAGCGGCGATCGCGGTTCCGATGCTGCTGACCACGGTCGTCGGCCAGACCCTCAGCGGCGGCCCCGACGGTATCGAGGCAGTCGCACTCGTCGACCTACCTGGCGCGCAGATCGTGGCCGAGCGCGAGATCGGCGACCACACCTTTCTCCTGGCGGCCAGCGAGACATCCCCCGGTGGGAGCGTGAGGCTGTCAGAGTTCGAGAAGGTCATGCCGGGCCGCTTCACGTGGCTGACCACGGCAGACAGCACTACCGGTACGGGCCCGAGGTACGACTCCTACATCACGGCGTTCAATCCGAGTGTGGGCGAGCAACCGATTCTCGTTGTTTGGGGTACGAACGCCCACAGTGCCGCTGCGGTTCAGGTCAACGGGAACGGCGTCGACAGCGTTCTTCCTCTCGACATTGTCCCTGGTGACAGCGCGGCTGCCTTCGTCACCGGCATCGAATTCGCCTACGACGAAACCGTTGGCATCGCCGACGAGTTCGAACTCACCTTCCTGGATGGCGCCGGATCCGTCCTCGCAGACTTCCGTCCCGCAGACGAGTAGGCCTTGGCCCCGCTTGGAGCGTGGCGAGGGTCTGGTTCGCCCACTCGGCGAGGAAACGATCGTCGTCGATACCAAGCGGCGGAGCGCTGTACGTCCACTGGGTGCGTCGTAACGTCACGAGTGGGGAGAGCATGATCACCGCTGTTGCATCGACGTCGTCGATGTCGGGCCGCATTGCGCGGATGAGTTCGGCCGCGCTTCGGTAGCTCAGATCGACGAGCTCCGTCCGAACCTCGTCGGTCAGGTGAACGAGTCGGTGGGCGTCGTGTTCGAAGACTCGAGTGAGGTCCTCCAGTTCGTCCATCTTGTCGAGGAACCATCGCCCAACCGAAGTGATGACCGGGAGAAGTGTTGTGGGGTCTTCCTCAACAAGGCCGGTTGTCTCGAATGTCGCTGCCTTTCTCGCGACGGCGCGGGCGTCGTCGAGCTTTGCCCTGACCGCGGTGTCGAGCAGCGCCTGTTTGCTTGGAAAGTGTTTGTACAACCCTCCTCGTCGGGGCTCGAGTCCAACCGCCTCCTCGATCTCCCCAACCGATGTCGAGTCGAATCCCTTGTCAGCGAACAACCGCATTGCGGCGTCGATGAGCCGCTGACGGGTTGGCACGGAGTTGGACATTGCGCCATGGTAATCGAATGATTACCATGGCGCGAATGCGGGCCTGCCAGGTTGGGTCCGCAAAGGAGATCGCCGTGACCAGCCAGTTGCGAGTAGTGACGCCACCCCAACAAGCGAGTGTGTTCCGCCGCGCCTACGCCGCGCTTGCTGCAACCCGCCTCGCGAAAGTCATTTCCCGACACATCAACTGGAAGCTCGACCCTTGGCTGCTTCGTGTCTCCGGAGGGCGCTTCGCCACCACGCTGATGTTTCGCGCCGCAGTGCTCGAGACGCGGGGCGCCCGCAGTGGACTCGTTCGCCGCAACGCGATCATCTATTTCCACGACGAAGCTCGAGTGACCGTCTTCGGGTCGAACGCCGGCTCCGCCCACAACCCCAGCTGGGTCCACAACCTCATCGCGAATCCGTTCGTCACCTTTGGCGGGATCGCGATGAAGGCGCACGTCGTCACCGACGAATGCGAGCAGGAACGACTCCATCAGCAGGGTGACCTCGTCTTCCCGGCGTTCAAGACCTACCGACGACAGGCCGCCGCCGCCGGCCGCGAAGTCCCGATCATCCAGCTGGCAACAGTGGACTGACGCTGCTCATGCGCTCTCGGTTGGGGTGGGACATTGTGTTGGCAGCGGCTCGCCCGGTACTGTGCGGATGTGCACGGAACGTTGGCGTTTACGAGACCTACCGACGTCATAGCTGACCACGAGCGGCCGAATCTGCTTCGGGCCCAACTGGCTGCGGAGGACGACCTCGGCGACGTCCGCGTCTGCGAACTCATCGATCTCGCCGACGGTGAGACTGACGAACCAGGACTTGAGCAAGCCGGATTCGAAACCATCGACCTGTCGGGCAATCCGTCGCTGCAGCAAGCGCTGACCGTTGCGCGCGATGCGGATTGCATTTCGGAGACGGCCGCGGAGGCCATTCGTGAGAGCCTCGCCGGTGCCCGATTCGGCTTGGGCGGCGGGAAGTCGCTGCGGGTGGATCACCTCGCCGAGGATGGTCTCTTCCATCGGCGGTCAGGTCCGAACCGGCTGAACGTGAACCCCGGTGGAATCGATGGGGTCAATGGACACAGCGGAGCGCAGTTCGTGCACGGCGATCAAGACGTGTTCGGCACCCCCATGCGCCAGATGATGCATGGCGGCGCGCCAGAGATGTTTCGACACGTCTCGCCGGACGGCCGCAACGACCATGCCGACACCTTCCTGCTCAACCTGTGGATCCCTCTGCATGCGCCGGTGCAGCCCCTCGCGCTCATGGACCGCCGGACACTCGACGCAACGCGTCACCAACTCCGTTACGGCTTACCGGTCGATGGATTTCTGGAACGTGACGACGATGCTGCCGTCAACGACATCTGGTCCTTTCTCTACGACGATCGTCAGCAGTGGTATATCCGCACCGACATGGAGTCGGGGCAGGGCTACGTGTTCGACACGCTCGGCACTCCTCACGGGGCCGCCGTGCTCGCTGGCGAAGAAGCGCTCGAAGAGCTGTACCTTTCCCTGCATCGGCTGTGTGAGGCGCACGAACGTGGAGACGCCGACGAGTTTCGATCGATCGCCGGCGAACAGGCCACCCTTTCTCCGCCGGCCGACGCAACGACGACGATCAGCGAGGCCTGGCAGACCATGGCGGCACTCCACGAAGGGGCGGTGGCCTCCGACGAGTGGTGCGTGAACGCGAGGGCCGCCATGGACGCCGTGATTCGCCGATCGGTCGAGCTGCGCCTGGTAGCGACGCTTCTAACCGACTGACGCAGGCGTGGCAGCCGTTTGCTCGCGGAGTTCGAGGACGCGGGTTGGGCCGCCTGGTAGCTTCCCGGCCAGCGTGCTCGCAGGGTCGACGACCTTCCATGCCGGAAGTACTTGGTCGACCGGCACCCCGGCGTCGAGTGCTTCGAAGGCGAGTTCGGCCACGATCCGCAAGTTCATGCCGGTCATGACCGGGCATGCACCGTCGGCGTGGAGTCGGTCTGCGAGTCTGTGACGCAATTCGCCGAGCGAGAGGGTCTCGGTGGGTCCGAGGGAGTCGATTTCGGCTCGGATGTCGTGGGCGCTCGGGATCAACACGGTTGTTCCCGCTTCGAGGTCGGCGAAACGTTTGTCGTTCACCTTGATGTACGACTCCCGTGACCGGTCGAACCGTTCTTGCCATGTGGCGCTCATCAGTTCGATCCTTCGGCGTCGATCGGGAACAGAATCTCGGTCAACAGGTCGGCTTCGTCGACGTCGGCCGGGCTGTTCAGATAGATCTCGCGCGTCGGACCGGTGATGGCGTGACCGTGGCGCTGGATCCACGCCGCAGCGTTTGCGTAGGACTCGCCCATATCGGCGTACGACCCTCGATGCGTCACGGAAGCCGTGACGTGAGCGGGCATCTCCACCACGATCACGTCGCCCGGCTCGTCGAACGCCGAGGCGATCGGGACGCACATGGCGATGTCGCCTGCGGTGTCGCCGTCGGGTGCGTGGTGGAACACGGTGAACGGTCCGCCAACCGGGTCGACGCCGGCGCCATCGAGAAACTCGAGGACGCGGCCGAAGCCGGCGGGGATGTCGTTGAAGACCTCGGTATGGGTTGTGGCTGTGCGCCACGCGGCGGCGGTTTGGGCGGGGTTGGACTTGATGGTGACGTCGTTCGTCATGGTGAACTCCTTGAGGTTGATGCGGCGCTGAAGGTCAGCGGCCTTTCGGTTGAGCTCGTCGCGCTGAGTTTCCAGTGCGACGAGGTGTGACATCAACAACCGGTCGGGCTCATCACCATCGAGGGTCTCGGCAATCTGGGGTAATGGCATTTCGACCATTCGCAACGAGCGGATGGCGTCGGCCCGAGCGAGCTGCTCGAGCCGGTAGTACCGGTACCCGGATTGCGGATCGACGAAGGCTGCGGGGAGCAACCCTGACTCGTCGTAGTTCCGCAATGACTTCACAGACAAGCGGGAAACACGGGCGAATCGTCCGATCGGCATCAACATCACGTCACGACTATCGAGTCTCCCCATATGGGAGAGTCAAGCGCAATCCTGAAAGAACTTCCGAACCAGCCGCCGTGCGCCTGAGGGTGTGCGGCCCGGTGGGTCAGCCCGCTCGTCGCACGGCTACGGCCCAGCAGCCGCGGCTCGCGTTGTGGACGTGGACCAGCTCGGACGCATCGTCGGCGAAGAAGGCCCGGAGCGTGTCCTCAAGGTCGGTGCCGTCCACCACCGCCG
>CBESNZ010000184.1:0-6852 GCA_965531045.1 uncultured Acidimicrobiales bacterium | reverse complement strand
TCGTCGGACACGACGGAAACCGGATCGGTGGCAACGACGTTGGCCGGGGTGGCTCCCTCGACTTCGAGTTCACCGGGGGCGTCGGTGGTCAGATCGACACGTCGATCGACGACCCGCGGGCCGGGCGCGTGTATCTCGACGACGCAGCACTGAGCTTCACCGGCACGGCCGAGGCTCCTGCGGGTGTCGACCGGGTGCAGATCGAGGTGCAGAACACCGTCACCAAGCAGTGGCTTCGGCGCGACGGCACCATGGGCTCGTACCAGAACATCGTGGTCGCCACGTCCGACACCGGGCCGACGACGGTCGACTGGAGCTACAGCGCCGACCTCACCGCCGGCGACTATCGAGTGTTTGCCCGCGTGTTCGACGACGCAGGTGGCAAAGATCCGGTAAAGGCCTCGGTTCGATTCGACGTCGAGGCGGCCGGCATCATCATTCGCCCTGAAACCCAGATCACCGAGCCGGCGTTCGGCACCGTACTCACCGACAACACCGTCACCTTCCGAGGCCGGGCGACCGACGACACCGGTGTCGGCGCGGTCCGCATGGCGTTCTACGAGACGAACGCGCAAGGGTACCTCCGGCCCGACGGCTCGATCGGCGCCTTTGCCGGCTACGCGGCCAACCTGTCGCAGCCCGCCTCAACCGTGACCGACTGGGATCTCACCAAGACGCTGCCCAACGGCACGTGGCGGGTCACCGCAGCCGCCACCGATGTCGACGGCAACCAGGACACCAGCGATGCGCGCCAGACGTACGTGCTCCAGCCGGGCAACAACCCGCCGCAGCCAGTGCTCGATTCGCCGACCGATGGGCAGACCTTCACGACGTCGAACTTCACGGTGAGCGGTTCGGCCACCGACGATGCCGGCGTCCGCAAGATGCGGCTCTTCATCCGCAACGAGACCACCTTCGAGGGGCCGCAGCCAAACGGATTTGTAGGGCCCGCCCGGTGGATCGATGTTCCCGTGACGCCGACCGATGGAACGAACGTCACGTGGACGTACAGCACCCCCGACCTCGCTCCCGGCCGCTATCGCGTACAGGTACGGGCGGTCGATACGGCGGGGGCCGAGACTCCGAGCATTCAACAGGAACTCATCTACGTCGACCTGGTCGTGCCGGGCGATGACCCGCCCCAAACCGTGATGACCTCACTCGGTACGTACGAACAGTCCTTCGCCACCAACACCATCGACCTATCCGGGACAGCGACCGACGATGTCGGTGTCACCGACGTGTTGGTCTCGATCTTCGACACCGTCAACAGGGTGTATGTCCAGAGCGATGGCACGCCGGGTACGACGCGCGAACTGTTGCCGGCCTCCGTGGCGAATCCCGGGGCCACCTCGACCGGGTGGTCACTTGTCCGCACGCTGCCCGACGGCAACTACCGCATCGGCGTCTTCGCCCGAGACACGGTCGGTCAGTTCGATCCGAGCGACAAGGACAGCAAGTGCACGTGTTTGATCTTCCCGGGCGACGACGATCCGACGACGCAGGTCAACACGCCGGTGGACGACGCGGTACTCGCGGCTGGACCCATCGCATTCGGTGGGCGGGTGCGTGACACGGAATCCGTCGTCAAGGTGGAGATTTGGATTCGCAACAACGCCACGCGGGAAGGGCCGCGCCGAGACGGATCGCTTGGGAACCCCCAGTGGATCTCGGGCTTCCTCACCAACCCGGGTGGCACCGGATCCGACTTCCAGTACACGTCGATCGCGTTGCCGCCAGGCGACTACTTGGCCTACGTGCGCTCGGTCGACGCCAACGGCAAGGTCGACCTCATTCGAGTCCGCCTCGACCTCACGTTGGAGTAGTGCCACACCGAGGCGTGATTCGGCGTAGGCCGGATGCATCTGGTGCCGGTGGCGGATTGCATCCAAACTATTGCTGCACACGTAGGGCACCTGACGGGGTGCCGCGCGCCCCGCGATCCTCATGACAGACGCATTGGTCACCCTCCGAACCGGACAGCACCTCTCGCCGATGCAGCGCGGCCTGTGGGCCTCGCAACGCCGCCATCCCGAGTCGCCACTGCAGAACATGGCCTTGCTGTCGCATCTCGATGGCGTCATCGACACCCAGAGGTTGGCGGATGCGTTCGACCTGGTCGTACGGGCAACCGATGTGCTCCGCAGCACCATCGTGTCCGAAAACGGTCAAGACACGATGCAGCTCCTGGCCGACCCGATCCCGAGCGAATTCCTCGATCTCGATCGGGCGGACGTCGAGCGATGGGCCGACGAGCGGGCCGCGCTGCCGATCAACATGCGGCGATGCGGCTACGACAGCGTCATCATCACCCACGGCGATGGCACCACGTCGTGGTACCTGGCACTGCACCACGTCATCACCGATGCCACCGCGTCGGCCGCGGTGTTTCAACGGACCGCGGCCGCGTACTTCGGCGAAGCGCCCCCGAAGCACAGCTACTACGCATGGGCGAAGAGGTTGGCATCGCCAGAAGCCGGCGGCCGGGCCGAAAAGCGGCGGGCGAAGGCCCTCGCACACTGGACCGGTCGGCAGGCACCGGCAAAGGTCGGACAGCTGTATCGCCCTCGACGCGGCAGCACGCCCAAGAGCGTGCGATACCCGGTTGCGCTCGATCCGTCCGTCGCCGAGCAAGCGGCCGCGCGGCTTTCCACCGACTACGTCATGCTCAGCGACGATCTGGCGTGGACCACGTTGTTGGCGACAACCACCGCACTGTTGGTCCATCGAATCTCGGGCGCCGACAAGATGGCCTTGGGGCTCCCGGTCCACAACCGATCCGACGCCGAAACCCGCGAGGTCATCGGTCCCGTGATGGAGGTGTTCCCCGTCGATGTGTCCGTCGAGGCGGACGACACCTACCGGATCCTGCACCAGCGGGTTGGCCGGGCGATCATGACCACGCTTCGCCACGCGGCAATCGGTACTGCGCCCGCGGTCGAGGTCGACGCGATCATCAATGTGATCGCTCGAGCGGGTCTGGGTTCGTTTGGACCGATTCCTGCCACCACACGATGGATGCACGCCGGTGCCGCTGACCCGAGCCACCTGCTGCGACTCCAGTACACGAGCTACGACGCCGACCAGTCCGAGTTGGCGCTCGATCTCAACGCGGCGGGCGCCGACGCCGCGCATGGCGAGCGGGCGGCAACGCACCTCCACGCGCTGCTCGCGGACATCGTGGCCGATCCCGATCGGCCGATCGGCGAGCTCGCCCTGCCCAATGGCGCGGAAGCCGACGCGATACATGCCTGGGGGAACCAACCGGCGTGTATGAGCGACGCCACGCCGATACATCAGGCGATCGAGCAGTCGTTGCGGGGTAACCACGGTCCGTGCCTCGAGGACGGCGATCGGGATTGGATCGGCCCTGAACTCTGGGAGTGGGTGGCGCGGTTCGCCACGAAACTTCGGGCCGACGGCGTCGGCCCCGGCGTTCGCGTCGGCATCGAAATCGACCGCAGCGCCGAAGCAATCGTTGCGATGTACGCAACGTTGTTGGCGGGTGGTTCCTACGTCCCGCTCGACCCGGCGCAGCCGCGCGACCGCCTCGACCGCTTGGCGAGGCGGGCCAACTGCATCCAGGTGCTCCGGTCGGTTCCGGCGGTCGATGAGCTCCCGTTCGCCGACCTCGGCGCCGTCACCTACAGTTCGGACGACGAGGCGTATCTACTCTTTACGTCCGGTTCGACCGGCGAGCCCAAAGGCGTGCCCATCTCCCGCGGCGCGCTGGCGGAGTACGTCCGGTTCGCTCGCCGGAGCTACGTGCCCTGCGGCTCTGTACCCATCGCTCCGCTGTTCAGCGCGCTCACGTTCGACCTGACGGTCACCACGGTCTTCGTGCCGATCCTTGCCGGTGGCCGGGTCGTCATCGTGCGCCCCGACGGCCCGGCGGGGCTGCGTCAGATCGCGGACCGCCCCGATATCACTTGGGCAAAAGCCACCCCGTCGCACCTCGAGTTGTTGGTGCGCCAATTGCCCGAAGGTCATCCGCTGGCGTCGCTGGTGGTCGGCGGCGAGGCCTTCCCCGGCGCGCTCGCCAAACGCCTGTGGCGGTCGTTGCCGCAGTTGCGGATCTTCAACGAATACGGACCGACCGAGGCGGTCGTCGGATGCATGATCCACGAAGCCGAGGCCGACGAACTCGACCGTGAGGTCGACGTCCCGATCGGGAGGCCGGCCCCGGGCGTCCAACTTCGAATCCTCGATGCATATCTCCGGCCGGTTCCGGTCGGCGCGGCGGGAGAGCTGTACATCGCGCACGCCGGGCTCACTGCGGGCTACCTCCGCGGCAGCGACGGCTCGCCTGCGGTCAGCCCTGATCCGTTCGTCCACATCGACGGCGTTCGGTTCTATCGGTCGGGCGATCTCGTCCGGATGATCGACGATCACACCGCGACGTACCTGGGCCGAGCCGACGAACAGATCAAGGTCGGCGGCATCCGACTCGAACCGAGCGAGGTCGAGGCGGCGCTCGTCGCCCACCCTGCGATCTCCCGAGCCGCGGTGCGCGTGTGGTCGCCGTCTGCCTCGGCTGCTTCGATGCACTGTGTGCGCTGCGGCCTCCCGTCCAACGTTCCCGGCGTCGAGTTCGATGCCGAAGGCGTGTGCGCAACGTGCCACTCGTACGCCCGAATCAAGGGCCAGGCCGAGGCGTACTTCAGGTCGCCGGACGATTTGATCGTCGAGCGCGACCGGGCCCGGGCGAGACGGTCCGGCCGGTACGACGTGCTGCATCTGCTGAGCGGGGGCAAGGATTCCACCTACGCGCTCTACCAACTGGTCGAACTCGGCTACGACGTGTACTCGATCACCCTCGACAATGGATTCATCGCCGAGGGCGCCAAGGAGAATGTCCGTCGGTCGGTGGCAGATCTGGGGATCGACCACGAGTTCGTGACATCCGACGTCATGAACGAGGTCTTCCGCGACAGCCTCGATCGCTTCAGCAACGTCTGCAATGGGTGTTACAAGACCATCTACACGCTGGCGACCACCAAGGCCGTCGAGCTCGGCATCCCCCTCATCGTCACCGGCTTGTCGCGCGGGCAGCTCTTCGAGACCCGGCTGATCCCGCAGCAGTTTTCGGCCGAACGTTTCGACGTCGAAGCAATCGATCGTGCGGTGGTCGAGGCCCGCAAGGCGTATCACCGGGCTGACGATCCGACGAACCGTCTGCTCGACACCTCGGTGTTCGATGACGAGGCCGTGTTCGACGCGATCTCCTATCTCGACTTCTACCGGTACGTCGATGTCGAGCTCTCGGAGATGCTCGCGTACCTCGACTCCTCCGCCCCCTGGGTACGACCGGCCGATACCGGCCGGTCGACCAACTGCCTCATCAACGACGCGGGCATTCACAACCACGTGCTCGAGCAGGGGTACCACAACTACGCCGTGCCCTACGCGTGGGACGTGCGACTCGGTCACAAGACCCGTGACGAGGCGATCGACGAGCTGGCGGATGAACTCGACCTCGATCGCATCATGTCGATGCTCGGCGAGGTGGGCTACGAATCGCAGCCCCGTGAGGTGCTGACCAGCTGGATCGAACTGGCCCCGCTCGCCGACGAACCCAGTCCGGCCGAGCTGCGAACGTTCCTCGGCGGTCGACTTCCGTCCTATGCCATCCCGTCGGCGTTTGTCACGGTCGACGCCGTGCCCATGACTTCGAACGGCAAACTCGATACGGCAGCGTTGCCATCGCCGACACGGGTCCATCGACAGGGTCCGGCGCTGTACGTCTCGCCCGAATCGCCGACCGAGTCGGCGATCGTGGCTGCCTGGGAACGCGTGCTACGGATCGAGCCGATCAGCGTGACAGATGATTTCTTCGAGCTCGGTGGCGATTCGCTGGCCGCGCTCGAGATGGTGATGGTGCTCGGGGAAGAACTCTCGGTCACCGTCCGCGAAGAGCTGGCGTTCACCCACACAACCCCACGCGAGTTGGCTGCGGCCATCGTTGGACAAGGCGATACGGCCGACGCTCCCCTGGGCGCTGGTCCGACACGACGTCCCGACGGCACGCCGCCGCCATTGTCCGCGGGCGAATCGGCGATGTTGTTCGAGTACTTCGATCAACCGGCGAATCCGATGTACAACGTCGGCCGCCGGTACACGCTTCCGACCACGGTCGACGTCGCACGCCTCGAGACGGCCATCCTTGCCGCTGTCGACCGGCACACACCGTTGCATTGGACCTATGCGACGCCGCGCCGACGGCTCGACGCAATCGCAGCCATCGACATCGCGATGCAGGGTGAGCAAATAGGCGCAGCGGAATTCGCCGAGTCGGCCCACGCCGCCTACCTGCGTCCCTTCGATCTCGAGGCCGGTCCGCTCGGTCGGGCCGTCTTCCAGCCGCTCGATGACGGCCGGGTCGGCTTGTTGCTCGCTTTCCACCACGTGTCGGTCGACGCCGGGAGTTTCGACCGCCTCTGGGACGACATCGATGCGCTGTACCAGGGTGACCAACCCGGCCCGCTGGCCGTCGATTACGCGGATCACGCCAGCTGGCAGGCGGCTCAACCATCCGATGCCGCACGGACGTACTGGTCATCGCCTTCGATCGCCGTACCGGTCGCCGACGTGGATCTCGGCTCCTCGTCGTATGCCTCGAGCGACGGATACTGCGAGCAGCGCAGCGAACTGAGTGCCGACGAGCTGCGCACCGGTCCGGGGCAAACGCCGTTCGCCACCGCGCTCGGTGCGCTGGTGGCGACGTTGCGTACCCGGGCCGATGGCGACCGTATCGGCGTCGGCATCACCGGGTCGGCCCGTGACCATCCGTTGGCCGAGCCGCTCGTCGGGTACTACCTCAACACCCTGCCGTTGGTCGTGGGCGCCGAACCG
>CBESNZ010000183.1:0-6877 GCA_965531045.1 uncultured Acidimicrobiales bacterium | reverse complement strand
TGCTCGACCTGACCGAAAGCCCGACCACGCAAGCCCCGGCCCCCGCCGCCGTGAAGTCGACGAACAGCTCGCAGGGCACGGCCGAACTCGCCCGCACCGGCTTTGCAACCGACCTGATCGCCGTTCTCGGCGCATCCCTCTTCAGCTTCGGTGCGGCGCTGGCCTACCTCGGCCGTCGCAACGAGCTCGCCGGCTACTAGGCGTCAGCGACGGTCGAGATCTGTCATTTCGCCTCGAGTTCGCGAGTCACCAACGCAGCGAGACGACGAAGCTCGGCCAGCTCCTTGTCGTCGAGCACGCGAGGGCGATGATCGCCGACACAGAGGGTCCCGGCCCGAGTGCCGTCCGAAAGGGTCAACGGCATACCGGCGTAGAAGCGCACGTACGGTTCGTTGGTGACCAACGGGTTGTCTGCGAATCGGTCATCGGCGAGCGCGTCCGAAACCTGCAGCACGTTGTCATCGAGGATGGCGTGGGCACAAAACGCCATGTCGCGCGGCGTTTCAGTGGCGTCGACCCCTCGGCGGGACTTGAACCACTGACGGTCGGCGTCGACGAGGCTGATGAGTGCAACCGGCACATCGAGCGCCTTGGACGCCATTTCGGTCAAGAGATCGAATCGAGCTTCAGGCCCGGTGTCGAGCACACGGAGCGCCTGCAGTGAGCGAAGTCGCTTTTCCTCCCCCGGCGGCACTGGCGCGGGCTGCCAGCGACAAGCCCGACGCAGAAGCCACGCGCGCAATTTCGTCCGGATGTAACCCGGACTCGAGGGCCACTGCAACGTGTCGGTTATCTCCAGATCCTCTGCCCCCGGAGGCCAGCCGCCGGTTGCGGTGATCGCAATCAGGCTGATCTCACCGTCGGGGATGGATTCGATGGCGCCGATGGATCGGGCGAACTCGGCGAGCGCCTTTCCGTCATCGGACCCTTCGAGGACGACGATCCCAGGGCGCTGGGTCCGAGCGATCTCAACCGCTTCGTCGTGGTCGGTGGTTTCCCAGATGTCGAGCCCCTCAGCCTCGGCGGCATCGCGCAGAATGGTCGCGACCTCCGCGTTCGACACCGCCAACAACACGCTTCGGCGGACATCGTCCAGCGCGGCCGGCCCCGAAACCTCAGCTGCGGCGGCGGTCGGGGACTCGTGTTGCAGGTGAATAGTGACACCCTCGGCCGCCGCAATCACGCTTCCTTCGTACCCCTGACGCTTGGCGCGCTTGCGGGAGCGGTGGAGTATTTCATCGACCTGCTCGTCGGTACGGGACGGGTCGTGATGAAACAGCGCCACCTGCGCGACGCCCGCATGTTGGGCGGCATCGACGACGTACTCAACGGTGCTGTGCCCCCACCCGGCCTTGCTTGGATACTCCTCGGCTACGTACTGGGCGTCGTGGATCAGCAGGTCGGCACCATCGAAGAATCGGGCGTGGGCGAGGTCGTGACGGCTCGACGAAATATCGCCGCCCGGACCGAGGGCACGGTCGTGCGGTTCGTGGTCGGAGGCATACACGAGTGTTGCGCCGTCGACCTCCAGCCGATAGCCGAGGGTGAGCGCCGGATGGTTGAGGTAGGTGGTGTGCACCGTGACGTCATCGATCTGGAAGCTGCCCTCGACAAGGTCGTGGTACTGCACTCGAGCGGCGAGTTGTTCAATACTCACGGGAAAGTAGGAGTACTGCATCTGGCCGGCAAGGGTTTCGCCGAGCGAGCCCGCAAGACCGCGCGGACCGTAGACGTTCCACGAGCCATCGGGCTGGAACATCGGCGCGAAGAATGGCAGACCCTGAATATGGTCCCAGTGGGTATGGCTGATCAGCAGATGGCCCTCGATCGGCGATCCGCCGCTCTGTGCGACCAGTTTCTCGCCGAGACCATGGGCACCGGTGCCGCAATCCAACACGATGAGTGTTCCCGCGTCGGAGCGGACCTCGATACACGAGGTATTTCCGCCGTAGCGAAGCGTCGACGGTCCGGCCTTGGCGATCGACCCTCGTGTTCCCCAGAACGTGACTTCCATACTCGGACACCCCTGGGGTGAGCGTAGGCGACTTCAGGTCCGGTTGCCTGTGGTGAACCAGTGGGGAATCAGCGGGATTCAGGCCCGTTGGCTGCTGACGGACACGGTCTCACCGGTCATGAACGAGCTGTAGTCGGAAGCGAGCATCACCATGACGTTGGCGACCTCCCATGGTTCGGCCCCGCGGCCGAATGCCTCTTTCTCCGCCAGTTCGGCGAGTAGCTCTTCGCTGCTCACCTTGGCGAGGAAGGGGTGCATCGCCAGACTCGGAGCGACGCAATTGATACGAACCCCGGCGTCGACGATTTCCATCGCCGCGCAGCGGGTGAGCGCCATCACGCCGGCTTTCGCTGCGGCGTAGTGACACTGCCCGACCTGTGCTCTCCATCCGATCACGGATGCATTGTTCACAATGACGCCGCTCCCCCGTTCACCCATGAGCCGCATTGCGGCCCTGGTGGCGCGCATGGTGCCGTTCAGCGTGACGTCCATGACGACGTTCCATTGATCGTCGGTCATGTCGACCAGCGGCACGTCGCCACCCAGGCCGGCATTGTTGATGAGGATGTCGACGTGACCAAGCTCGGTAACGGCCGTGTCGAAGAGTCGTTGGATGTCTTCCTCGACCGTGACGTTGCACAACACGGCCGGCGTGGGTTTGCCCGATACTTCCGACAGTGCAGCAGCGGCCTCGTTCAGACGGCGCTCGTGAATGTCAGAAATGAGGACGTCGGCACCCTCTTCGATGCAGCGCTTGGCCACCGCAAATCCAATACCGGTCCCGGCTGCCGCCGTGACAACCGCGGTCTTTCCGGCGAGGAGGCCATGACCTTCGACGTACTTTGGCACCGAGGTGGCCATGATCAGCCCTCCGCCTTTTCCGCTTCTTCGCGCGCCATGTCGGCCATACGCTGCTCGAGGTCGGCGATGAACGGCAGCTTTTCGACACCGAGTTCGGCAAAGTTGTCGGCGATCTGCTGAGCGGTCCACTGCTCGTCGGGAGCGTGGATGCTGCGAAGCTCCTTTGGCTGGCTCCACACGGAGATGCGTCCGCCCACGACGGTGTAGGTCTGCCCGGTGACCTCGCTGCTGGCGTCGCTCATCAAGAAGAGGGCCATGGGGGCGATGTCCTCGGCCGATCCCATCTCGAAGTCGAACGGGACATTCTCACTCATGCGGGTGCGGGCGATGGGAGCGATGCAGTTGGCGCGCACGACGGGGCCGCCCCGCATCGAGATGCTGGCACCGGTGAGTGCCGCCGAGCGCATCAGGCTGATGATGCCGCCCTTGGCCGAGGCGTAGTTCGCCTGCGCGGTCGAACCCATGAAGGCGCCGGAGGTGAATCCCAACAGAGAACCGCCGTTGTCCTGTTTGCGCATCTTGGCGAATGCGGGTCGAAAGACGTTGAAATGACCCTTGAGGTGGACCGCGATGACGGCATCCCACTCCTCTTCGCTCATGTTGAAGAGCATGCGCTCACGCAGATTGCCGGCAACACAGATGACGCCGTCGATCGTGCCCCAGGTGTCGCAAGCAGCATCGACGATCTGCTGGCCGACCGCGCCGTCGGCCACGTTGCCGGCAACGGCGATCGCCTGGCCACCGGCTGCTTCGATTTCGGCGACGGTCGCGTCGGCGACCTCGCTCGACGGATCGGACCCATCCATCGAAACGCCATAATCCGCCACCACGATGTTTGCACCCTCGGCTGCCGCAGCCAGGGCGGTCGCCTTGCCGATGCCGTTGCCGGCTCCGGTGATTGCGATGTTTTTGCCGTCGAGTAGTCCAGCCACGGTTGCGGGCTCCCTTTTCCAAGTGATTCGTGCTTCTCGTCGTCGCGACGAGGAAGCCAGGATGGTATGTCACCTCGGGGCTGCATCTCGAAACGGAGAGCACACAGCACCACGAGCCACCGGCGACTATGGCCAGATTCGCGCTCATCGCGCGCACATATCCCACCGTGAGCGCGAATCATCCCCCACCCTGTCGACGCTCCTCGGTAGGGTTTTGTGTTTCCGGTCGGTGCCAAACCGACCGGCAGCTTCTCCGAGGAATCCGCCCCGTGGCCAACCCAAGCGCCGACCAACAGCGACGCCGAGACGTTGACGCGCTCCGTCAACGGCTTGCAGGTGCGGCCGGGGCGGGCGATGGCATGCACGGCATCGATGCCGGCGACACCGATGCCGGCGAGATCAATACCGGCGAAATGGACGAGCAGCGTGAAACGCTGCAACTGCAGGCTCGTGTCGTGTTGGGCCAACTCCGGGACCACGCAATCCTCCTCGACTACGAGGGGCGCATCATCGATTGCAACGACGCGTTGCTCGACGTGACCGGCACCAACCGCGCGACGACCGCCGGTCGATTCGTCTGGGATGTGCCGTGGTGGCATCGACCCGAGTCCGCCGACGCCAACCTGCACTTTCTCATCAAGCGTGGCCTCGAAGGAACCCCGGCTCGTGCCGTGATCGAGATCAGCTATTGGGGCGAACTCATCAGCCGGTCGTTCGAGGTGACCATCTCCGCCATCGTGGACAGCGCCGGCACGCCCGTGTTCTTGCTGGCCGAGACCCGCGATGTCGGCGATCGCCTCGCGGCCGAGACCATCATCGACCGACAAGCCAAAGCGCTCGCCATCGCCGAGCAGCGCTACGACGCACTCGTCGCGAACAGCTCGGACCTGATGGGCGTGCACGATCTCCATGGCCGCTATATCGGCGCGAACGACGCGGCGATCTCCATCCTCGGCTACACCCCCGATCAGCTCCTGGGCGAACTGCCGATCGACCTGACGCACCCCGACGATCGTGTTGCGACGATGCGGGCCTTCCATCCGGCAGCCCAAACGTACGTCGACGGCCAGCGGGTCCAGCATCGGCTGCGCCATCTCGATGGCACCTACCGAACCTGTGAAACGCACTATGTCCCGGTCAAGGACAGCAACGGCCGTGCCGTGCAGCTGCAGTCGACCACCCGCGACCTCAGCGCATTCACCGTGGCCAGTGACGACATTCTCGAGCGAGCGCTCCACGACGAGCTCACCGGCTTGCCCAATCGCACCCTCGCCCTCGACCGGCTGAGTCAGGCCCTGGCGTCCAGTCGCCGGTCACTCAAGCCGGTCACCGCGCTCGTGATCGATCTCGACGGCTTCTCGCTCATCAACGACACGATCGGCCGCACTGCCGGCGACGGCGCCTTGCGCGCGGTCGGCGATCGCCTGTCGACACTCGTTCGCCCCGGCGACACGCTCGCCCGCCTCGGGGGCGACGAGTTCCTGATGATCTGCGGCGACACCACACCGGCGGCAGCGAGCATCATCTCGCGTCGACTGCTCTCGTCGTTGGAAGAACCACTGTTGGTGCAGGGCCGGGCTCTGACCATCAGCGCGTCCATCGGCACCGCAACAGCAGAAGGCGAATCCGACCCGCTGCTCCTCATCGACCTCGCTGACGCCGCGATGACCAAAGCCAAACAAAACGGGCGCGGAGGTTTTGCGTCGCACGACCCCGCCCACACGACGGCAACCTCCGAGCGAGACCTTCTCGAACACGCGCTGCGACGTGCACTCGAGCGAGGCGAATTCCGTTTGCACTACCAGCCGGAACACCAGCTCGACTCGGGAGCACTCGTCGGGTTTGAAGCACTGCTGCGGTGGGAGCGGATCGCCGGCGAGTTGGTGCCACCGAACGAGTTCATCCCGCTCGCCGAAGAAACCGGACTCATCGTTCCCATCGGTGCGTGGGTCATTCGAGAAACCTGCCGTCAGATCTCGTTGTGGCGCGCCATGGGGCACAACCCACCGCCGATCTGGGTCAACGTGTCGGCCCGCCAACTCAGCGAGCCCGATCTCCTCACCACGATTACCGAAGCGCTCTCCGACACCGGCCTCGAACCAGAGGCGCTGTGCGTCGAGCTCACGGAATCGGCGTTGCTCGACGATCCCGAACTCGCTGCCTCACAGCTGCTCGAACTCCAAAAGGGCGGCATTCGCATCGGCCTCGACGACTTCGGCACGGGGTACTCGTCGCTTTCGCACCTGGCGGAGTTCCCGCTGGATGTACTGAAGATCGACCGCTCGTTCGTCGCCGGCCTGGGCACCAAGGAACTCAGCACGACCATCGTCGGCGCGATGGTCGATCTCGCCCACCGACTTAACCTCACGGTCATCGCCGAAGGCGTCGAGACCGCGGTACAGCTCTCCACCCTTCGCGAACTCAACTGCGACATGGCGGTCGGTTTCTACTTCAGTCGGCCTCTCGAACCGGCCAAGTGCGCCGAACTGTTCTGATCCGCTCAGACCGGAGCGGCCGGTAAGAGCAGCCGAACCGCAGCCGCCAGTTCGTCGCTCACGGTATTGCTCGGACGGTTGCGGCTGACCCACGACATCGTCGATGAGAACCACACGTGTCCGATCACCCGGGTGATCCCGGCGACGTCGGCGTCGCTGCCCTCTTCGAACGCGGAGTTGATGAGCTCGCCGACCTGCTGATCGACACGAGCCTTGTACGGCTCGACCTCGGGATCGGTGGTGGCGAGTGCGGTGAACATCGCGCCCATGAGCACGGGGTTGCGAGTCGATGCTTTGGCGGCTTCGGACAGGATGAGGACAAGGCGGTCGGCGTCGTTGTTCGCCTCGATTCCCATTGCGTCGATGCGATTGCGAACCATGTCGATCCACTCGCACAGCCCGGCGACGAGCATCGCATCTTTCGACGTGAAGTACCGATAGATCGTGCCCATCGCCACCTCGGCGCGGGCGGCGACATCACGCATCTGCACGGCTTCGTAGCCGCCCTCGACCGCCAGCGTCATCGCGGCCTCGATGACACGCTCCTTGCGCTCCACCTGCCGCTACTCACGCAC
>CBESNZ010000182.1:0-6883 GCA_965531045.1 uncultured Acidimicrobiales bacterium | reverse complement strand
TCGCCAGACTCCAAATCGACGATCGGTTGGTAGTGCACCTCGAGTTCATCCCGATCGATGGCGCGGCGCAGCGCCGTCTCCAGTTCGTGGCGATCCTCCACCCAACTACGCATCTCGCCGTCGAAGATGACGGTGCGGCTCCGACCCGCTGCTTTGGCGCGGTACATCGCAAGATCGGCGTCGGATACCAACGCGTCAGGCGTTGATTCGGCGGTCGACAGCGCGATACCGATGCTGGCGCCGATGTGTTCGGGTTTCCCACCGATCACGAACGGTCGCAGCATTTCGCGGTGGATTCGCTCCGCGTGCGCGTGCGCTTCGGCGGCGGTGGTGTCGGGGCAGAGCACCACGAATTCGTCCCCGCCGAACCGGGCGACGACCTCCGATGACCGAGCCGTGTTCGTCAATCGCTGCGCGACCGCCAAGAGAAGCTCGTCGCCGGCGGCGTGGCCCCGGGAGTCGTTCACCAACTTGAAGCTGTCGAGATCGATGAAGAGCACCGCGACCGTGTCATCGGGCGACGCGTCGGTAAGCGCCTGTTGGATCTTGTTGCGGAGTTGGGAGCGGTTGGCGAGGCCGGTCAGCACGTCGTGGACCGCCTGATGGCCGAGTTGTTGCTCCGAGGCCATGAGTCGAGTGTTGACGTCCTCGAGTTCTTGTCGGCGAGATGCATCGGCAGCCGCGGCTTCGACCAACTCGTCCGTCATCGTGTTGACGGCCGAGGCTAGGTCGCCCAGCTCGTCGCGACGTTCGACCCTCGCCCGCCTTCGGCGATCGCCACCCGCAACGGCCACGGCCGCCGCCGTCACCTCGCGCACCGGTCGCCAGATCACCCGGCTGACCGTGAGCGAGATCAGCAGGATGAGCAAGAATGCGAAGGCGAGCGTCGCCATGACGGTCTGACGGAATTCGTCGACGCCGATCAAAGCTTCGCTTCGATCCATCTTGACGACGAGCCCCCAGCCGGTCGCCTCGACCATGCGGGTGACCGCGAGCACCGGCTCGTCTCGATAGTCGACCGAGTCCCCGACGCGCTGCTCGACGCCGGCAACCGCCAGGCTGATCGGCGAACTTTCGAGCGACTGCGGTACGACGATGTTCAACACGGCGCCCTCCTGGAAGCGAAGCGGCGCGATGAACTGGGCTCCGGTGGGGGTCGGCTGGGCAATGCTCGTTTCGCCGGTTTCGTTGAGACCGCTGAATTCGGTAGCGAGCGACTGGACCTCGATCGTTTCGACCTCGATCGCCACCGAGCCGATTCGCTCACCTTCGTAGACGATCGGTGCCGTCGTCAGCGCCGTCGCCCGACCCTCTCGGCCGGGGATGACACGGCCGCGATAGGTCTGCGCCGCGAGATCCACGTTGGCGGCTTCGTAGCGTTGGCCGGCGTCAGGGTCGAGCGAAGCCAGCAGCGTGCCGTCGGCCGCATGGACACAGATGTTGACCAGGCGGGTCGAGGATCGGGTCGCCGAGCGAAGTATCGCCCCGAGTCGCCCGAGGTCCACGCCACGGGCGCTGTTGTGGCCGCGGACCTCGGCCCGCAGTTGCGAATTGTTCGCCAGCAGTTCGGTCAGCTCCAGGTCGGCAACGGCGATGCTTTCGAGGTGGCTCACCTGCGCGGCGGCAATGCCCTCGAGTTGCTCAAAGGCGCTGTCTATCGCCACGCCTCGCTGGTGGTTGATCGAAACGGTGGCGAGGAGTGCCGTCGGCAACAACGACGCAAGGACGATGCCGACGACCAGTCGAACACGGGTGTTCGACTGTTGTAGCCGACGTCGTCTCATGGCCGTTGATCGGCGAAATCGTTACGAAACTTGAGTTGTCAGCGCAGGTTTAGGTCGAACGCTTCAGGTCGCTGTGGGCCGATCAGCGGTGCGCCGACTCGGTCGGACACATCGACGGTATCTGGGGTCGACGCACCCGTATTTGGTTCGGAATCGAAGGCTCGATCGACGCGCACGCCAACGACAACGATCGCGAGCACGAGCGGGACGGGCACCAGCGCAACGGAGAGCCACGATCCGGCCGCGCCGGCGGTCAACGCGAGGAGCACGGTCATTGCGGCGGCGGCCGCCACGGTGAGCGCAACCAAGCGGTTGGAAACGCCCGTGGACTGCTCGGATCCGGCGGTGAGAAGCCAGCGCCGCGATTCGTCGTCGACGTTGCTCGTGTCGAGGAACCGGGCAACGTCATCGAACGCCACGCGCAGTTTGTCGGACTCGAATTCGAAGCAGGGTTCGGGGTCGCCGGTAAGGGGAAGTGTCATCGCCGTCAGTCGTATTCCTCGGCGTTCACCACGCCGATCTTGCTCAGTACGGGCGAAGGGACCGCTCCGGCGGCGAGTCCGGTGCCGGTCTGTTGCACACAGACGGTCATCGGAAGGATCTTGATGACCTGATAGTCGAGACTGGTGTTGTTGCCCGGCGGCGTTCCGGCCCGCCAGTTGAAGCCGGCGCCGGTGATGATGCCGCCCGACGTCCACGACAATCCGAGGTTTTCGGTGTCGGTGGTCTTGCATTGCAGGGTCGATACGAAGTTGCCGGCCGGCGACTCTGTGAGGTTGCCGAAGGTGGTGGTGACCAGACCAGGTCCGGTCAACTGATCGATGTTGTCCTCGAATCGTGCCGAAGTCGGACAGCCGAGCCCACGGCCGTTGCGGTCGACGTCGACGACGGTCGTGGATGCTTGGCAGACGATGCCGCCGACGTCGACAAACGTCAGGCTGATGCGCCAGCGGTCACCGATCTGATGGTTCTGCATGCCGAGTATGAGTTGGCCACCGGACAAGAACACCGATGGCGTAGCTCCGCCGCTGAGGTTGCGTTGAATCACCGCGGTGACCGTGGTCGTGCCGTTGGTGCCGATTGCCGTATACAGATTTCCGACCGGCCCGGTGACCGATGACCAGGAAACCGATTTGGGTATACAGCTGCCGGCGGCGGCTGCGGCCCGGTCGAGGCGAACGATGGAGGGCGCAGCCCAGACGGCGCCGGCGGCCGCGGTGCCGACGAGCATCTGCCGCCGCGTAAGAGCGGCGCTGGAGGGAGTGGAGTTCGAGCTGTTCATGGGTCATGTGGCCAACGAACGTTGGCGTCTAGTCCAATCGGCCCACTTCGCTTCGGATCAAGGCAATCCGTCGTGATCCGCCCTTCATGATCAGCGCGGCAATTTCGGCGACGCGTTGCTCAGTGCTTGAGGTCGAACAGCAGGTGCTGGCTGAGGTCGCCGAAGCGGTCCATGAACATGGTGCGCTGATCGAAACACCATGCACCGTCCACCTTGTGGAACGTGTCGTGGTAGTGCCCCGCGATGATGGGCTGGAGCGACAGCACATCGGTTTGCTGAAACACCGTGTAGTAACAGCGACTCGACGCCGTTTCTGCGGTCTCGTCGACCTCGATGATCGCGTTGGTGGTGACGTGGTGGGTCTTCGGCGTCCCGTCGTCTTCGTAGATTCGGGTGGTGCTCCGGTACATCTGCAACACCGCGTCGCGCCCGACGATCATCTGCTCGGCGGTCGCATCGGGCCCAGGCGCGATACGACCATGCGCAAACAGGTCGGCCACGCCGGCGAAGTCACCGTTGTCGATTCGTTCGGCATACGTGTAGAGCAGGTTCTCGATGACGCGCGCGCTGTCCATATCGTGCGAACGTAGCGGAATTGGCGAACGTAGGGGAAGAGCCGAAGCGACCCGTAGAACACGAGGTGCTCTAGAAGAGCAGCAAGCTTTCGGTGAGCGGCGACGCGGCATCGAACTCGGCGAGGTCGATCGACTCGGTTTGGCCGCGTCGTGGTGCGAGAACCTCGAGTCGGGTGTCGGCTGCGCCGCGGTCGAACCATGCGGCGAAGGAAGAGTCCGGCGCCCATGAAACGGGTCCCTTCGCCGTTGCGCCGAGAAGCGTGACCGACCCGGTTTCACCATCGACGATCTGGTCGACCTCGGCGTTGGTGAGCGTGACCCATCGACCGTCGGGCGACACCGATAGGGCGCCCCGGTTCCGTCCGAACGCCTCGGGGAGTTGCGTGGCGTTCGCCGTTGCCCGCTCGACGAGCCATGCGCGGCAGCGCAATTCGATATCGCAACGAAGCTCGACATGGCTCGTTGCGCTTGCAGCGACGATCAGGTGCTCGCTGAGCAGTTCGAGTTTGGTCGGTCGGGCGATGAAGGTGCGGCCGGTTGGCGGCGACACCAGAAGCCCCAGGCCGGGTACGGCGAGCGTGCGGGAACCGTTGGGGACCTCGGTGGCCGAAACCGAGAAGCCGAGGGCGGTCCCAACCGAGATTCGAGCGAGATCGTCATCGTCCTCTGCGAACATGGTCATGGTCTCGTCCGAACCCGCGATGATGCGGCCCCGGGTGTACAGCTCGTAGACCGTCGGCCGTGCCTCGTCGGTGAGGCCGTAGGTCGTTCGCTCGTTGGTCAACAGCCCCAGACGTGGGAGCTCGGTGAACACATTGGGCGGCGGCAGGTCGCTGATCGGAAGCGTCGTGGCGATGGACGTTGCCGAGGTGGGGTCGATCATTGCGATGCCCTCGCGCGTCACGTAGGCGAAGCGATAGTCGCCGGTGACATCGGCCAGCGTGCCCGAGCCGAAGGACGGCACGATCACCTCGAGCGCTGGACCATCCGGGCCGGACGGTGCGGGCACGCTGGCCGGCGTTGCCTGGTCGGGAGCTGCGGGATCCCGATCCGACAGGAGGGCAACGAGGGCACCGAGAAGGGCAACGGCAACGACGGCGCCGGCCACGACCCCGACGACAGGCCTGGCCCGCCCGCCGGTTTGCACCGTCGTCGTCGAGTGAATCGTCGTCGAGTGATCCTGCGTCGAGTGATCCTGTGGTGTCCCTGGCCGGAGCGGAGACAGGGCAATGATCTCGGCGGATTTGTTGTCAGCGCTGTTGCCGGTCTGGTCTTCGGCGCGGTCGTGGCTGCGGCCACAGGTGGGACATGCCCGCGTGGCCAAGGTCGGTCAGCCGGCCGCGTACGCGTTGGGTTCGCCGTCGACATTGGTGTCGGGGATGACCGAAACGCTGGAGAAGCACATCTCGTCGACCGTACCCTCATTCCACGTGATGTACCGGGGCTCTTCCATGTAGAGGTTGGCTCGGTCCCAGGTGCACTCGAATTGGATCTTGTCACCCGGCTCGATACGGATCACGTCGGTGGGCACGTAGTAGAGCTGCCATTCGAAACTCCACGACGGAATGTCGAGCAGGATCTGTTCGTCGGCCGTGCCGGGATTGAGCGTCATGCGGTAGGCGTCGCCGAACTCGTGCATGTGTCCGAGCACCGACTGGAGCGTGCCGAAGTCGCGTGCGTCGAGCGTGCACGAGCTGCTGAACTTGGTTCCGTCGAGGTCGTCGTAGTCGTCGACCGTGCCGCCGCAGGCCCGGATGAGCGCATCGGGGATGAACTTCGCGACACCGCCGTAGAGCTCGTCGAACGTCTGGATGACCGCATCCCGGTCGCACAGCGGACCCTCCTCCTCCGGGGTGCAGGGGCCCTCTGCCGGGGTGAGGTACGTGTTGCCGGAGATGTGGGTCATCGCCGTGTCGCGAGCAGCGAGCTCGTCGGCGCTGAGCGTTTCGAACACCAACACCGATTGATCGGGAGGGGTGTCATGGTCGAAGTGGTAGTGGATCTGGTTGACGATGAAATCGCCAGGTTGCATGAAGAGGCCCACGCCTTCGGGGTACACCCGAGGCTGTTGGCCCGGAGCCCAGCCGCCGATCGAGTTGACCCCTTCGCTCTGCATGTTGGAAAGCCCGAAACACTCCCAGCCCGGACGTCCGTCCTGGCCGTCGAGTTGTTCGGCCTCGGCGCGGGCGCTGGCGGGAACCTTGTAGATGATCGAGTGATGCACGACTTCGTCGGCGTCGGGTTCGAAGCCGATGCCGGTGATCCATTCGCCGTCGCCCTCTGGGTCTTCGAACTCGTGGATGAGACAGCGGTAGTCGTCCTGCTTCGCGAGATCACCGACGTAGACGCCACGAGCGGCGATCACCTGATCGCGTTCGATGTCTTCATAGGGCTGCTCGCGGGCGATGAGGGGAGTGGTGGGGTCGACGTCGAGCCCACCACCGTCGGCGGCCCACGCAGCGATGGTGTCGATCTGCTCGTTCGTGAGCGAGAAGTCGTGTTCGAAGCTGAGGCTGAGGTCGGAAGCCGGCCACGGAGGCATGTAGCGAGCCTGCGTGACGAGCGCGATGTCGGCGGCGATCTCGGCGGCCTGCCCGGCGGTATCGAGTTGCAGTGTGGTGTGACCAGGTCCGCCAAGCGTGTGGCATGATACGCACCCGAACTCGAGAATCGGCTGCACGGTTTCGGAGAACGCGCCGTCGCCGATGTCGGCCGGGTTCGGGGCGACGACCAGCTGGTTTTCGTCGGGCGTATCGGCGTCGACGTCGACCCGTTGGGCCACGAGGTCGAATGTCACAGAGATTTCGTTGCCGGTGTGGGCGAGGCCTGCGACGTGGATCGGACCGATGTCGTAGGTCGACATCAACACGACGGCGGTCATCGTTGCTTGGAGGGTTTCGGCATCGAGGCTTGCGGTGCCGGTGAACGTGACCGCCTCGGTGGTCTCCTTGATGGTGAGATCGCCGGTGATCGTCAGCTCGGCGCTGGTGCCGTCCTCGACCAGGTCGGGGAGTCCATCGACGCTCGTGGTGGAGAAGGTGGCGAACGGAAAGTGCGTCGACTGGAGAAAGTCGTGGCGAATTCGTTTGTCGCGCAGCGAAGAATCGGACTCGAACATCTCGACATTCATCACGATTTTGCCGATCCGACTCCGATCGGGCTCCGCAACGTTGACCGCAATATCGCCAGCGACCCCGGTGGTCGTACCCGACGCAATCTTTGTGCTGCCGGCGAGCCGTTCC